>CAZLMF010000146.1:0-2619 GCA_964560565.1 uncultured Oscillospiraceae bacterium | reverse complement strand
ACAGTGGAATATAACCGCGTGGGAGCGCAAACACATATTACCCCCCGTGAGATAATACGGGACTTTATTGAGCTTATAAATATCCTGCACCAAAACCCACAGGCAAATATATCCGAAATTTTAGGCAGCAATAGCTTTGAAATGGCTAAAGGCTCAATCACAGAGGACGATATACATGCGGAATTTTTAGAATTTGAGGTATAAACATGGACGTTTTTAGCAGGCTAGCGCCCTTTATACAGGACTTTATCTACCAAAGCAAATGGGAGGAGCTGCGTGGGATACAGGTGGCGGCGTGCGAGGTTATACTTGATAGCGATGACAACCTTTTGCTATCCTCCGGCACAGCCTCGGGGAAAACCGAAGCGGCGTTTCTGCCGGTGCTGACGGAGCTTTATAACAAGCCGTCAAAGTCCGTTGGGGTGATGTATATATCCCCTTTGAAAGCGCTGATAAACGACCAGTTTAAGAGGCTCGAGCAATTGCTTATAGATTCCAACATTTCCGTTTGCAAGTGGCACGGGGATGCCTCAGTAACGCAAAAAAATAAGCTTATCAAGCACCCAGAAGGGATTATTCAAATCACTCCCGAATCATTGGAAAGCTTACTTACTAATAAGCGTGGCTCATGCCTGCAAATGTTTTCCGACTTGCGCTTTATCATTATTGATGAGGTGCATCAGTTTATGCGTGACGCAAGGGGAGTGCAGCTTTTATGCCTTATTGAACGTTTGCAGAAGCTTACAGGGAATATCCCCCGCAGAATAGGGCTTTCAGCTACTTTGGGTGATGTTTCTCTTGCGCAGACATGGCTTAACACAGGAACAGATAGGAAATGCGCCGCCCCTATTACAGATGAGGGCAAAAAGCGCATCAAGCTTCACATTGAGCGTTTTGCAAATTTAATCGAGGAGAGGGACGTTGCAAACAGCGACAGCAGTGACAACACTATTTCTACGGGTGGGGATATTGGAAATCGTGAGCATTACGAATACCTTTTTAAGATGACTCTTGACAAGAAAACCATTATTTTTACCAACAGCCGCGAGGAAAGTGAATTTGTA
This sequence comes from uncultured Oscillospiraceae bacterium, assembly GCA_964560565.1. Classification (GTDB taxonomy): domain Bacteria; phylum Bacillota; class Clostridia; order Oscillospirales; family Ruminococcaceae; genus CAZLMF01. The sequence goes on along the minus strand of CAZLMF010000146.1, from coordinate 1,555 downwards.
ATTGCAAACCTCAAGGAAATTGCCCTAAAGAATAAAGCACCCGATGTGTATAGAGTGCATCATGGCAATGTATCGGCTTTGATAAGAGAAAATACAGAGGATGAAATGAAGTCGGCTGATGAGAAAATAGTCACTGGTGCGACCGTTACCCTTGAGCTTGGAATTGACATAGGCTCTCTTGATCAGGCGGTTCAAGTTGGCGCCCCCTTGACAGTATCAAGCTTTGCGCAAAGGCTAGGCCGTTGTGGGCGCAGGGGGCAAATCCCTCAGCTACTTTTTACCTTTGTGGAGGATATAAGGATTAACTCATCTGACACGCTAGGCCCTATCAACTGGGACTTTATCCGCACCATTGCAATTATTGAGCTTTACACCAAAGACCATTGGATGGAGCCTATTTACCCTCATAACCACGCTTATAATTTACTGTATCATCAGACTATGAGCTACCTTAAAAGCAATGGCGAGCTATCGCCGGCAGGGCTTGCGCAGGCAATTTTATCACTAGGGTGCTTTAAGCATATTTCACAGGAGGACTATAAGCATCTACTTAGCCATCTGCTCGATACCGAGCAGCTTCAGCGCACTGAGCGCGGAGGAATAATAATAGGCAGAGAGGGCGAGAAAATCGTAAACAACCACCACTTTCTAGCGGTTTTTATTGCTCCGGAATATCTTCTTGTAAAGGATGAAAACCGCACAATAGGCACGGTGGACAAGGTTTATCCCGTAGGAATACGCTTTGCGCTGGCAGGGCTTACTTGGGAAACGGTGGATGTGAATGTGAAGTCAAAGGTGTTATTCGTCAAAAGAGTGCCTGGAATATCGGTGGTTGACTGGAATGTGGACTTTGATATTGAGCTTCATACTGTCCTTGTAAGGAAACTTCGCAGTGTGTTAAAGATGGACTTACAGTACCCATATTTAAGTGAGCGATGCCGAGAAAGGCTTACAGAAATACAGTACATTGCACGAAACAGCGGCATTTTAGAAAACTTAGTCACGCCCTTATCTGACACGAAATATGCAGTGTTCCCTTGGGTGGGGACTAGACAACTGATGACGCTGCATTATGCACTGCTCCACAGAAAAATAAAAAGCAAGCTGCCATGGATTACTTGCATATACTTAGAGGTTTTTTATAACGGAACAGCACAGGAGCTAGAGGATGAAATTAAGGATATTTTAAGGTCGGACTTGCCTCTTTATGAGCTGCCCATACCTGCCGATACGGAGATAAAGGGGAAGTACAATGAGTTTCTGCCAAGGGATTTGGTGCGAAAGCAGTTTATAGAGGACTTTCTGGACTTTGAGGGGCTGAAGAGGGATATTGCAGGGGCTTAACAAGCTGTTGCTAGAGATTGGCTTCTGATTGTGCTATCCTTTTGTTGAGGGCGTCTTTATTTAAGCATTGCAGAGCCAAGAGCCTATCACTTTCTCAAGTGTGTTAAGCTTCCGCGCCTTTGACCAGTGTGCGCATAGCAACCGCATCCCGTCACGCGTAGAGTTTTTCCGCAGAAAAATCCTGCGTGTAAGGGTGCGGAATTTGGGGGAT
>CAZLMF010000145.1:0-2622 GCA_964560565.1 uncultured Oscillospiraceae bacterium | reverse complement strand
GACACCGATATCAGCGGCGAGGTGATTTCTTTAAGCTGCTATATTTCATGCGATGGGGAAATGAATTCACAGCAAATAAGAAAGAGCGCAAATAATCTTCTCCCTTCATATATGATACCAAAAAACATAATATTTTTAGAGAGTCTACCCTTGACTTCCCGCGGCAAGATAGATAGACGAAAGGTTGCATTAGTACATGGTAACAATAACTGAGATAACTGAAATTTTAAGCAGGGCTTGCGGATATAGGGGCGAAATCCTAAATGACACAGAACTGATAGACAGCGGCTTGCTTGATTCCCTTGCATTCATTAAGCTAGCTTATGAACTGCAAGATATTGGAGTTACACTAAATATGGCAAGAGTCAGCAAGGACGACTTGCAAACACCGCAGAAAATTATGGAGCTTATCGCGAATACGCGATAAGCTCCATTTCTTTAATCCTTAAACCACTTCGAAACCTTACTAAAAAGGCCACTACTATTTAAAAACTTTTTATCATTTCCCTCATCATCCCCAAGCAAGGACTTGATTATAACAGGCAAGCGTGAAAACTGGTTCCCACTGTCGTCCATTAGATATGTCCATGTTGCGCTGGGTGCGGTGATTGCGCTGCTTACAGCGCTTTCTATACTATCCTGCTCGAGTAGAACCTCACACTGCTTTATGACGTCATCGAGTATGCTTTGCTGCATATTTTGGTATGCTTCCTCGACGGCAATGTTAAACTCCTCAATTGGGTTTTTCCCTCCGATTACAGTAAGGTGTATGCCCTCACGCAGGTAAAATGTGTAGTCTGTATATTGCGCCCAGTGGCGGTTTAGCAGGCTTAACAGACAGCTTTGCTGAAAGTCAATTATCTCTTGCTCCCCAAAGCGTGAACATAAAAGCTCATAAAGCGCTGTATCCTGCTCAACTAGAACATTCGGGCGGCTTTCCCCAGATAGAATGGCTCTACGCCGTTCGAAAATCGCTTTGCGCTGTTCCTCTATTATATAGGTGTACTTTAGCAGATGCGTTCGCATATCAAAGGTTTTCCCCTGCGCAATACGCTGAATACGGTCGCATTCACGCAGTACAACGGGATTTGTGACTTCCTCATTGCTATGCCGTGGGTAGTGCTTTGCAGGAATTAAAGAACAAATATCGTGTGTTTTCATTATCTCGTCCTCTAAGGACACAAAAAGCCGATACTTACCCACATCTCCCTGTCTTGCACATCGTCCGCTTAGCTGGGCATCAATTCTTTCGCTTTCATGCATAACTGTGGCGATTACATATAGTCCGCCCACACCTGTCACCTTATCGTGGTTTTCTTCATTCTCGCCGCCAAGCTTAATGTCAACCCCTCTGCCTGCCATGTTCGTTGAGATTGTCACCATACCAAAATCCCCTGCTTTACTGATTAAAAGCGCTTCTTGCTCGTCATTTTTGGCGTTTAGCACACTGCATTTAATGCCTATGCTTGTTAGCCTTTGTGCAAGGAACTCGGAATGGACTATATCTGCAGTCCCCACTAAAACGGGCTGACCACGTTTATTCGCCGCTGAAATCTCGTTTACAACTGCATCCCACTTAGCTTCACTATGGGTGTATACCGCCATAGGGGCAACTTCCCTTATGCAAGGTTTATGAGTGGGAATTTCGGCAACATCAAGGTCATATAGCTTCTTAAACTCCTCCTTAGATGAAACCGCAGTGCCCGTCATGCCCGTAATACGCTTATAGATACGCATGAAGTACTGCACCGCAATAGTGCCAAGGATTTGCCCCCTTGAATCGGGGGAAATCCCCTCCTTTGTTTCAACGGCATTTTGTAAATCATCGGGGTAGTGCCTATTCTCCGCTATGCGTCCGGTAAACTCGTCAATAAGCAGGATTTGACCGTCACGCACTATATAATCAACATCACACTTGAGCTTATAGTGGGCTAAAAGTGCGCTGCTTATCATTGATAAAAGCTCGATATTATCATTGTCGTAAAGGTTGTCCACCTCGAACTTAGCTTCAAGCCTTTCAATGCCCTGTTCGGTAAGCGACACGCTATTCTGCTGCTCGTCACGCTCATACTCTGAGGGGGAAAGCTCCAAAACAGCTTCATTCACTTTATCAGTTATGCCGTCTGTATCAAGTAATGTCTGAACTCTGCCTGCTATAACAAGAGGAATTCTTGCCTCATCTATAAGAATTGAATCAGCTTCGTCAACTATGGCAAAATCAAGGTTTTTGTGGAGGATTTGCGCACTGTCAGTACATAGGAAATCCCGCAGGTAGTCAAATCCTGCCTCCTTAGCGGTTAGATACACCACATCACATTCGTAGCTTTTCAACCTTTCCTCGCTTGTCATTCCCTCGCTAATATAAGAAACTGTAACCCCCAGTATATCGTATAGAGGTTGCATCCATATGCAGTCACGCTTTGCAAGGTAATCGTTGAAGGTTAGAATATGGACTTTCCCCACAAAAGAGTTAATGTATGCGGTCGCAACGGCGGCTAGAGTTTTCCCCTCGCCGGTTTGCATTTGGATAAGATTGCCGAAATGCATTTGCATTGCCGCTAAAAGCTGCTCATCAAAGGGAACAAGCCCAAGGCAACGCTTTGCAGCCTCCTTATAAAGAGC
>CAZLMF010000144.1:1420-2628 GCA_964560565.1 uncultured Oscillospiraceae bacterium | reverse complement strand
GCGAACACAATCTTGAAATGGTGCGTAGTCTTTGCCCTGAAATAAAGACTCACAACCATATTGACCACGAAGGAAACCCTAAGAAGATATACTCCATTGACTTTACAATTGACCTAAAAAGCAATGAAAAGTCGTTTAGTTTTTTCATAGAATAAGGACGGTGCAAAATGGATAATAAACAGCTGTTTTCAGTTTTACACAGCAAGCTATTCCTATACGATATTTCCGCAATTTGTGACTATATAAAGTCAAGTCCTCATTGCGATGAGGAGGTTGCTCATATAATCAGAGTTGCAGATGAGGTGTGCGAGCATAGCTTTTTGTTTGACCTTCGCTGGGATATGGAGCGCACCTATGAGCCTGAAATTTTCGAGGGGGATATAGATTGGCTTACACCCCCCGGTGATGATTTTGAATGGGTATTTGCGTTTAACCGCCATCGCTTTTGGATATGCCTAGGACAGGCGTATGCATTGACGGGGGACGAGCGCTATGCAAAGGAATTTGCCGAGCAGCTTTGCCACTGGGTGAAAAATGTACCACGGACAAACGAAAACAGCGCAGCATGGCGCACCATTGAGGCAGGACTTCGAATGGAATACTGGATTAAGGCGATAAGCTACTTCAATGGCAGCCCTCATATCACCGATGAGGTTTGTAAGGTTTTCCTTGATAGCGTGAAAGAGCATGCTGATTATATGATAGAGGTTTATGACACCTTCCGCCTTGTGAGCAACTGGGGAGTATTACAGCACCACGGGCTGTTTATAGCAGGTGTACTGCTCCAAAACGATACCTACATTAACACCGCTCTTGAGCGCCTAACAGAGGAAATTACCATACAAGTTTATTCCGATGGCGTGCATTGGGAGCAGTCCCCTATGTACCATAATGAGGTTTTGCACTGCTTCCTTGATGTGAAGATACTATGCGAGAAAAATGGTATTGCAATACCCGCAATAATCGATGAAAAACTGCTTAAAATGTGCTATGCCTCTATGTACCATAAAAAGCCCAATCATATGGAACTTGCTATGGGGGATAGCGATGATATTGACGTGCGTGACCTTATCAGCAAGGGCGTATCTGCCCTGAGCGGAGTCATACTTTAAGAGATGAGCGAGCATCTTGGGGCTGGTGAGGTCGTTGATTGCTACTACTTCATAACCCTCTGCGCCGAACATCTGTCTGAATGCGAGACGGCCGAT
>CAZLMF010000144.1:0-1410 GCA_964560565.1 uncultured Oscillospiraceae bacterium | reverse complement strand
TGCGTGACCTTATAAGTAAGGGCGCATATCTCTATAATGACGGTAAGTTAAAGGCGGCAGGCTATGAAAAGTTGGATTTTGACTGCATATGGGATTTAGGAATTTCCGCGGTAGAGAAATATGAGGCTATAAAACCTATTGCTGCCGAAAACGATGTGGCATTAAAAGAAAGCGGCAACTTTTATATGCGCTCGGGCTATGGCGAGCAGGATAGTTTCTTTCATTTCCACTGCGGCACTCAAGGGGCAGGGCATGGTCACTCCGACAAGCTGCATATTGACCTATACGCAAACGGCGAGGATATACTAATTGACGCAGGGCGCTACACATATGTAGACAAGCCTATTCGCCACTTGCTAAAAAGCCCACAGGCTCATAACTGCATTATCGTTGATGGCAAAAATTACGCTGAGGGCGTGGATTCATGGGAATGTAAGGGCTTATCAAGACCTGTGAATATCGATACGGTTTTTGGGGATAAATACTGCTATTTAGAGGGCGGGCATTTAGGCTACTACCACCTCGGTGTATTTATGAACCGCCGTATAGTGCATATTAAGCCTGATATCTATGTTGTCTTTGACGAGCTTTACGGGAGTGGGGAGCATTACTACAATCAATATTTCAACTTCAATAATGCCGGTACGCTGTCCTTGTCAGACGGTGGTGCACAGTATGTAAGCTCGAAAAACTATGTGGAGCTAAAGTTAATGGGAGCGCAAAAAGCGGAGATTATCCCCTATGTCTTTTCAAGGCATTATAATAAGCTTGAGGATAGCCATGGGATAAAAACTGAATTTTCAGCCAATGGCTTTGGGAGTGCAATAACAGTAATATCCGTAAATAAGGCAGGAGGGTTGTTGCCTGTTAAAGCGGAAAAGTTGACGGTTATGTCAAACTTCAAGGGCATTACTTTTGAGGATAAGCTTATCGAGGCGGTTAACGTCAGCAAGGGTGATAGGGCATACACAATCGTTGTGGCACATCAAGAGTACGCATCCCCTACAGACAGCTTCAGCGCAGGTGGAGCAGTCGGATTTGGCAATACTGTTGTGTATGACACCGCAAAGGGCGAAAATAGAATAGGGACTATCTTAAAGGTTTAGGGATATGTAGCAGCTCATGCGAAACGTTGATTTTGCATGAGCTGTAATATTGACTTTTTCGTAAAAACTGGGTATAATATTTGGTAGCGCGGACATAGTTTAATGGTAAAACGTTAGCTTCCCAAGCTGAGGTTACGGGTTCGATCCCCGCTGTCCGCTCCAAAATAAAACCGCATGGATATGTTATCCATGCGGTTTTATATTATTTATTAACCCACTTACATAAATAACTGTTCAAACGTATCTTAAAACAAGTAGTCAGTAGATTTCTTTCGCAAAGGTGTAAATCTTACTTTGAAAAACT
>CAZLMF010000143.1:0-2657 GCA_964560565.1 uncultured Oscillospiraceae bacterium | reverse complement strand
AAAATGTAAACAGCTTTAGTGCCGCTGTAAGAGGTATAGAGTACGAGTCAAAGCGTCAAATCGAGCTGTTAGAAGGTGGAGGCATAGTTTCGCAGGAAACTCGCCGTTGGGACGATGAAAAGGGTATCTCAATAACTATGCGCAGCAAGGAAGACGCTCAGGATTATCGCTATTTCCCTGAGCCTGACCTACCAACAATAGTTGTAAGCCTCGAAAAAATTGAAGCACTTAAAGCCTCAATGCCAGAGCTTCCCAACGTTAAGCTTCTGCGTTATGTAAAGGAGCTTGGACTGTCGCAAGTTGATGCAACTTTGCTTGTTGAGAACATTGAACGAGCTAAGTTGTTTGACGAATGTGTAAATATAGGCAACTGCAAGCCAAAGAGCATATCCAACTGGATTCTTTCTGACATTGCTAAGTTCACAAATGACACAGGTCGTGCAATATCCGATACAAAGCTCACCGCACAGCGTTTATGTTCGCTAATTTCTGTAATAGAGCAGGGGAGCATATCTAACTCAGCAGGTAAGGTTGTTCTCGAGGAGCTAATTGAAAATGGCGGCGATGTTGATGCCATTGTTAAAGCTAAGGGGCTTGCTCAAGTTTCTGATTCTGATGCGCTCTTGTCCCTTGCAAAGGAAATTCTTGATAACAACCCAAAATCAATAGACGACTACAAGAACGGCAAGACAAATGTGCTTGGGTTCCTTGTGGGGCAGTGTATGAAAGCTTCAAAGGGTAAAGCAAATCCAGCAATGGTAAATGAGATTGTCCTAAAGCTGCTTTCTGAATAAACTATTATAACTTTTAAGCGCCGACAATTCGGCGCTTATTTTTGTGTCCTGTTTCTTTTGTTACTGCAGATAACGAGTAGCATTATAGACATTATCATTAGTAGCACCGATGTAAATGGTGTGGCTGAATTAACCACAATAGAGGGATTGCGTGTGGTAGATGCAGTCACTGTGAAGTCCTGCCCTTGTGAGAAAAGCCAGCATATTAGACCGCTTAAAACTGCGATAAAGGGACGAGTAATGGTAAACCATTTTAGTGAGAACCTACCCTTGACAACGCTCGTTATCTGCATAATAACGCATAGCCCACCAAATGATAGCAATCCGCAAATAAGTGCTATTTCGTTTATTGTGCCTGAAAAGGTTGATACATTACTCACCTCAAAAAAAGTTTTTATTGCTTCTGGAGCGGTTGTTAAAAAAGAAGATAACATTTCTATTACACCAAAGGAATCTAATAACGCTGTGAAAACTGAAAAAAGCACTATAAGTGAGCATATTGATAAAAGCGATTGAGAAGTTGAGTTGACAGAGTTTATCAAAGCTTGCGAGGATATGTTTAATTTTAAGTCTTCGTGCTTTTTTTGAGGTATATTTTGGGTAAGCCCTACTATATAAGCAACTATAAAGCTTGCCAAAGAAGAAGAAGCTAAAATAATTACTCCCACTCTAACATTTGAATACACATTCATAGCCACAAGTCCAAAAATAAATGATGGGCCACTTCCATAGCAATAGCACATCATTTTCTCGGCTTGTTTTGAAGTTATCTCACCATTTTCAACAAGCATTGTTAAAAGCTTTGCGCCAACAGGATACCCTCCGATAAGAGATATGAGGAAGATTGAAAAGAGCTTTGAATCAATACGCAGCACATACCTTGCAATTGGGTAGAAGGGAATGCTAATAATTTTATACAATCCGCTTTCAACCAAAAAAGTTGAAAGCGTCATAAAAGCAAAAATTGATGGAATTATTACAGTTAAGCAGTTTACTAGGCTTGACTTCACCACCATAGATGCAGTATCAGCTTGAACAATAACAAAATATCCAATCATTGCAACCAATATAAGTGCTATTACTGTCTTTACTAAGCTAATCTTAATTAAACGAAAACCCATAATTCAACCGCCTTTTTGATAAATATTAAACCAAGCGCATATTATTGTAATGACGTTTAAGCATTACAATAAATTATTGGGAGGAACCCTAGCATGAAAAATGAAAATGCAAGTCTGTATGACAGGCTACAAGCTCTACCGGAACTCGTAAATAGGTTTAATGGACATTCATATATTCAGCTACTTGATAGTGTCGAGCTTTCAGTAGAAGGTTGTTCCGGTATACTTAAATATGATGAAAACATCATTGTTATGCGTTTATCCAAAGTAAACTGCACTGTTACCGGTCTTAACTTATGCGTTGAAAATTTTAGCATGGGTTGTCTTACTATTAAGGGTAAACTCCATTCAGTCACTTTTGAAGATAGAGGTGAACAGGATGCGCAATAAAAGCTTATTCAAAACTTTGCGTGGTTATGTGACCTTTTCAGCAATAGGAGGCTTCCCAGAACGTTTTTTAAGCGATATTTTTAGCAGTGGAATAAAGGTTTGGGCAGTCAAGCAGGAGAGTGCAATAATCACAGCTTGCACTTATCGTGAAAACTATTTGCAAGTAAGCCGTATAGCAAGAAAGTATGGGTTAAAGCTAAATGTATTAAAGCGTAAAGGCCCTATTTTTAAGGCACTTAGATACAAAAAACGTTTTGGAATATACTTGGGACTTATTGCCTTCTCATTATTTTTACTCCTTATGTCAAACTACATTTGGCGAATCGATATTGTAGGGAATGAAACGCTATCG
>CAZLMF010000142.1:0-2696 GCA_964560565.1 uncultured Oscillospiraceae bacterium | reverse complement strand
AATTTGTAGGCTTTTGTTCCGCCTGCTTGTGAATATTTTAACAAGGATTTGAGGAGAAGTAAAGTGCTAATTTCGCATATCGGTATGTTTTTATCGATATGACAATACCGAATGGCATAAAAAATGCGCCTGATTTTGTGTCAGGCGCTTCTTGCTTATAAAGTATATCATATCCATATGTAATTCTCAATGTAAATTTCAGCCACAAGCAGATACTTATGGTGCTGCACTGCGGAGTATTAAAGTTTGTAATAAAGTGAATGTGCAGTAATCCCTTGCAGTTATCAAAATTAGGCTATACCCATTTAGAGGGTATAGCCTAAAAACATATTCGTCAAGTCTTATAGCCAGCCGCGCAGCTTAACAGCCTCCACAACACGGTTGATAGCGATAACATAAGCAGCATCACGCATATAAAGATTCTTCTCCTGCGCAAGCTTATGTACAGCCAAGAAAGCTGAAGTCATTTTGAAGTCAAGCTTCTCAAGAACCTCTTCCTTTGACCAGAAGTAGTTCATATTGCACTGTACCTGCTCAAAGTAGCTGCAAGTAACGCCACCTGCATTACATAGGAAATCAGGCACAAGGTAAATTCCACGCTCCTTGATAAGCTCATCGCATTCAGGAGAGGTAGGGCCGTTTGCACCTTCGCATATTACCTTAACCTGCTTGCTAACCTTCACAAAGGTGGTGGGGGTTAGCTGATTTTCAAGTGCGCAGGGGAGAATAATGTCAACGTCCTGTGCAATCCACTCATCGCCCTCTAAAATCTCACATCCGAGCTGTTCAGCCTTTTCCTTATCAATAGTGCCGAACTTGTCCTTTATGCTTGCAAGCTTTTCAACATCAAGCCCGTCAAACTTGCGGAAGGTAATAGATTTCTTATCGTTGTTATCCCAGCAGGAAACAGCAACAATCTTGCCTCCCATGTTTGTGTAAAGGCGAGCTGCATGCTCTGCCACATTGCCAAAGCCCTGCAAGCTTGCAGTGGTGGTTGCAATATCAATGTTAAGCTTTTTAAGTGCTTCTCTTAGGGTGTAGATAACGCCATAGCCTGTTGCCTCTGTGCGGCCAAGTGAGCCGCCCATGCCAACGGGTTTGCCTGTGATAGCGCCGGGGTAGCGTCCGCCCATTATAGTCTCATATTCATCAAGCATCCAAAGCATATGCTGTCCGTTTGTCATAACGTCAGGAGCGGGAACATCCGTTACAGGGCCCATGTTCTTAGCAAGCTGGCGAATAAAGCCACGGCATAGTCTTTCCTGCTCACCGCTTGAGAGGTTGCGAGGGTCGCATATCACACCGCCCTTGCCTCCTCCTAGAGGAATATCAACAACAGCGCATTTCCATGTCATCCAAAGTGAAAGTGCTCGAATGGTGTCGACGGTTTCCTGTGGGTGGAAGCGGATTCCTCCCTTTGCAGGGCCTCGAGCGTCATTATGCTGAATACGGTAGCCGTTGAAAACCTTTGTGGTGCCGTCATCCATCTTAACGGGAATTGTGAAGTGGTATTCTCTGCTTGGCTGGCGCAAAAGCTCACGAACTGACTGGTCAAGTCCGATAGTATCGGCAACCTTATCAAACTGAGCCTGTGCGGTTTGGTATGCGTTATAAGATCCTTGTGCCATGTTGTTCCTCCTAGTATTTTTTTTATCAATTTAACGTGTTAATGTAAAGCGTTAAATTTCCTATTTATATTATATACGAATTTGAGAATCTGTCAATAAATCATTCACTAACTTACACTAAGAATATTGTTTTCAAAAGTCTAGTTTGTTGTAAAATTCGACATATAAATAAATTTATATTTTACACCGATATAATTATAATGTCAATAGTTATTTGCAATTTATTTTTTTATGTGCTATAATTAGTGTGATAGTTTATGCGGCAAGGGCATACCGCTGGTATTTTTGCCCTAGTATATAGTTTATGTGGAAACAAGTTAGGAGAGTAATGAGATGGATTTAACAAATAAGCAAGTCATTCACAAAAGCTTTGGCAAGGGAACAGTGACAAAGCATAATGATTCACTTGTTGAGATAAGCTTCAGTAAAGCCGGGAAAAAGCGCTTTGTTTTCCCTGATGCCTTCGGTACATTTTTATCCCTCATAGATGAAAAACAAGCGGATTTGATGAACAGCTTTATAAAGAAGCGTGAGCAGGAGCGTAGACGTGAGGAAATCACCCTTGAGCTCGAGAAATCTCGTGAGCGTGAGGAACAACAGCGCATTTTAGAGCGTGAAAAGCTTATACAAAACTTGAAGATTCATAAATGTTCTCAAGGGGCATTTTGGTGCAAGCCTGAGGATTATGAAAGGCTTTTCTCTGAGTGGAGTGTTTCAACGGGTGTTGTGAAAAGTGGCTACAATGCAGGCGCACCTAACCGTGCAATTCGTATGCACCATAACAGCTGCTGTGTGCTTACCTCAAGGGAGAATGATGAGGTTGAAAAGGATAGGCGTATTATAGGTATTTTTCTTGTTAATGAGGATTTTGTCGGCAAGCTATGCGAGGACGGAATTGTCCCTGCTCACCCCGAATACAGGCTTCGCTTGTCTGATAAAACTGCGCAAAAGCTAAAGTTTTGGCAGTACTACTCAAATGAGAAGTACCCTACTAATATGACATGGAACACTGATAGATACAGGTATATAGACAATATCTGCGTTGCACAGCTTTTGCGTGATATAGTG
>CAZLMF010000141.1:0-2717 GCA_964560565.1 uncultured Oscillospiraceae bacterium | reverse complement strand
TGTATCGTGGTATAATAAAGTCAGGTCAATGGTGCAAAATACTTTTTGCATAGAAAAACAGGAGGTAATGATTATGAATAAAGCAGTATTTAACGAGGTTGTGGCAAAGCATTTGCCAACGCTTAATCAATATGTTCCCGTTGTGGCAAGAGTTCATGGAGGCACGCATCCTGAATTTCATAAGGTTCGTGAATTGTTTGACGCTATTGATGGGAAGATAAGCAAAGCAGGCACAAATAATCCCGATTTAAATGAGGATTTTGCAAAACTGCGTGAGATCACAGATAATTACAAAATTCCTGATGATGTATGCGAAAGCTATGAGGCTGTTTATAATATGTTAGGTGAACTCGATAAGGCGTATAACGCATAGAGCGAGCAAAGCTTATATGAAGCCAGTGTAAGGAATGGACGGTGATTTATTTGCAGAAATTTATATTAGGAAAGAAAAATTTTATAATGGTAATAAGTGCTGTTTTAATTGTGCTTGGATTTGTCGGCGAGCTGGGTTTTCATAATGAAACGGTGGCAGTATGGTCATTTGCCATTGCTTCGGTTTTAGGTGTGCTGCCAATTGCAATTCAAGCGTTTCAAGCGCTAAGAGTAAAGGTTATCAGCATTGATGTCTTGGTTACCATTGCAGTTTTAGGCGCATTTTTCATTAGAAACCTTGAGGAATCAGCTATTGTTACATTCTTATTCTTGTTTGGCTCATTTTTGGAGCAACGCACATTAAACAAGACACGCTCTGCAATTAAGGAGCTAACTGAAATGGCGCCGGAAAGCGCACTAAAGCAAATGGCGAACGGCGAATTTGAAGAGGTTGAAGTGGATGAGGTTGATGTAGGGGATGTTCTCCTTGTTAAAACAGGCGCAAAAATCCCTGTTGACGGCACAGTTCTATCCGGCGAGGGGCATATCAATGAGGCAAGCATTACAGGCGAGGCTGTCCCAGTAGGCAAAAAGAAAGATTCAGGAGTATATGCAGGCACTATCTTAGAAAACGGCACTATTCAAATTGTTGCCGACCGTGTCGGCGAGGATACTACTTTTGGAAAGATTATTGAGCTTGTTGAGGAGGCGCAGGATTCAAAATCCGCCGCAGAACGCTTTATAGACAGGTTTTCTAAGTATTACACTCCCGCAGTTTTATTGCTTGCTGTTGTAGTATGGCTATTTTCACAAGATATTGAGCTTGCAATTACAATCTTGGTCTTGGGATGCCCAGGAGCGCTTGTAATCGGTGTGCCTGTGTCAAATGTAGCTGGAATAGGCAATGGTGCAAGGCATGGTGTCCTTTTGAAGGGTAGCGAGGTAATCGGCGATTTCAGCAGGGTTGACACAATAGTATTCGATAAAACAGGAACACTTACTGTGGGCAATCCTAAGGTAGCAGACAAGGAACTGTATGGAGAGAATATTGACGCTGTAATGGGCTACCTTGCAAGTGTCGAAAAGGAGTCCGACCACCCACTTGCTAAAGCGATTGTGGAGTATATAGGTGACACAACCTTTTACACAGTTGAGAAAACTGATGTTGTAAAAGGCGGAGGCATAGTCGCACAGGTGGATGGACATAGAATTGCTGTCGGAAATGTTTCTTTGATGGAGCAGGAGAATGTTACTTTAGGGGATAAAGCTCGAGCGGACATCGCAAACCTTCAAGAAAGTGGAAGTTCCCTTGTTCTAACAGCGGTAGACGGCGAGCTAAAGGTGCTAATGGGCATCCGTGACCAAATCCGCACAGGTGTCAAAAAAGACCTCGAAAAGCTAAGGAGGCTGGGCGTTAAAAACTTAGTGGTGCTTTCAGGTGACAATCAAGGCACAGTGGACTTAGTGGCAAAGGAGCTGGGGCTTACGGAAGCTCATGGTCACATGCTGCCGGAGGATAAGTCAGCGTATATACAGGATTTACTCGACAAGAAACGCATTGTTGCATTCGTTGGAGATGGCGTAAATGATAGCCCCTCACTTGCTCTTGCGCAAATTGGAATTGCAATGGGTAATGGCACAGATGTGGCAATTGAAACCTCCGATGTTGTGCTAATGAACTCGGACTTTAGCCGCCTACCTCATGCTTTAGGCTTAACAAAGGCAACCGCAAGCAATATGCGTCAAAACATTATAATTGCAGTGGGAGTTGTAGTGGTACTGCTACTAAGTGTATTTTTCAGCGAGTGGATGAATATGTCAATCGGCATGTTGGTACACGAAGCTAGCATATTAGTAGTAATACTAAACGGAATGCGACTTCTGCGCTATAAACTAAGAAAATAAAAGGAGGAATTAGTATGAAAAAGGCAACTATTCAATTGGACACATTGACTTGTCCGTCGTGCGTTTTGAAAATCGAAAGCGCAACAAAATCAATGGCAGGTGTGGATAATGACAGCGTAAAGGTGATGTTCAATTCAAGCAAGGTGAAGTTTGATTTTGACGATGCGAAAACATCGATTAAGGATGTCGAAAACGCTATTACTGCCATGGGCTATGATGTAAAGAAATCTCAGGTTAAGGATAAGTAAATTAAACCCCACAAAGCAAAACATAGTAACAACAGCACTCTACAAGGTTTGTAGGGTGTTGTTTTTGCGGCTATCATAATGTCAAAATTGTTACAATCAAATTACAAAATTACTTAACTTATTGACATAAAATTTATGTATGTTATTATATAGTTGGTTAATTGTTTTCCTAATGAGTGGTACGCAAAACTG
>CAZLMF010000140.1:0-2723 GCA_964560565.1 uncultured Oscillospiraceae bacterium | reverse complement strand
CTCAGCTGTTAACCGTAGCTGAACCGCAGGTTCAGGTTGGCGTTCGGTTCGAGTAAGTTTGCTTGCAAGCCTTGAACTTCGGGGACCAATTCCTCAAAAAATTATAGCAGAGCACTCAGCTGTTAACCATATGTTGACGAAGGTTGTTCCCACATTAAGATTATAATGAAAAAATAGTTGACAAGTACCATAATATGTTCTATAGTAAGCATTATACTGGAGATACACTTATATTCATGCACTGATAAAAAATGTTTTATATGGAGGAAAAGAAATGGAAACATTAGTGTTTTTTTCAGTTATTATTGCTCTTGTTTTACAGATATACCTGTCTGGGATCTCTGTATTTGCAGTTTCAGTGAGAATAGGGAAATTTAAGAACGCACAAAAATATGCGGGGCTTTTGCTTCCTTGCCTTTCTTTTATTTTCTCTATAATATTCTGTTTATGGTATACTATGAACGAAATGGATAATGAAAGGTACATCGTAGATACTCAAGAGGGCACTTCTTATGCTTTTCAAACACAAAAGGAAGCTAACGAATTTGTTTCCACCCTTGGTAATGGGGAGTTAATAAGTTCCTCTCGTGTTTTAGCCTTGGACAGCTCGCCATCGGCTTACGCCTTGGGATATGTTCGCACATTCCTAGGTGCAAATATCTATACTGTGATCTTGCTATCAATATACTTTGGTTTCAAAAGATACGGCAAACGCAAAATTGGTGAATATGTTGTGACATAAAGCGAGTGGTATGTATGACTTTTACCGATAATTATGATGTTAGTACATATTTAGGTGTTGAAGGATTTGCGTTGATAATTTGGCAAGTTAATATAAATGGGTTTATAAATTTTAACGGTTCGTCTTATTTATAAGCTTATTCTCTTTGAATAACAAACCCCCACAGATATGCTATCTGCGGGGGTTTTTCTTGGACTGTGTTAACGAGAGTCGAATATGTGAAACTCCCGCATCCTGTCATACGTAGAGTCTTTTGCAGGAAAATCACACTCCTTGACTTTTCCTTCTCAAATCAATATAATTAAAGTATATACAGAAGGGATGTGGCAAATTGACTCAAAAGTCCACCGTGCGTGAATTATGCATTTCCGCACTGTTTACAGCGATAATATGCGTAATGGCGCAGATTTCCATTCCAATTCAGCCGGTACCATTTACTTTTTCAGTCCTTGCGATTTTTCTAACAGGTGCGATTTTGCCCCCTCGTATGGCGATAATGTCAACCCTTGCGTATATATTGCTAGGCGCAGTTGGAGTGCCGGTTTTCGCAGGGTTTAAGGGAGGGCTTAATGCCCTTGTAGGCATGACAGGAGGATATATCGCTGCATTTCCCATAATGGCGCTTGTGATTTCCCTTGCCTGCACAAAGTTCAAGCAAAGCAAGGTTATCGCCCCTGCGGTCGGTATGATTATTTCCTTGGTAATATGCTATGGGCTTGGCACAGCGTGGTTTTGCTATGTATCAGGAAGCGGTTTTATCAGAGGGCTTTCCCTATGTGTAATCCCCTATATTCCATTTGATATACTAAAGCTAATACTCGCAACAGGCTTTGCATATTCAATCAAAAAGGTCTTTGCAAGGTACAAGACAAAGCTTGCGAGATAAAACTAAATACATAAAAACGGGAAGCTTTCAAAAGCCTCCCGTTTTTTATTAAAGTATATTTATTGGAACTAACACTCTAAAGCTTTAGTTTAGAAGCAGCAGCATTATCAAGAACCACCGTAACTCCGCCCTTATGTAGCTGAATAGCAGATGCGGTAATCTCAGTAGTAATAGCGCCTTCAATGCTTTTAGCAACCACATCAGCTTTAGAGAAACCGTTTGCAATCATAATAATGTTTTTAGCCTCTAAAATAGTGCCGACACCCATTGTAATGGCAAAGTGGGGCATTTGCGCCCTTTCAATCCCTGCCTTTTTATAAAAGCTTTCATAGTTGTCGTCAAGCGTTTGCTCGGCAAGGGCTTGAACTCGGGTTCTCGATGTCAGTGAAGACCCAGGCTCGTTAAATGCCCAGTGTCCGTCCCCTCCTATACCCAAAATCTGCAAGTCTATGCCGCCGGCTTTTACGATTTTTTCTTCATACCACTTGCAGAACTTCTCCGGCTCTTGCGATTTTCCATCGGGGGTATGTATGTTATCCTTTTTGATGTTAATATGCTTAAAAAGCTCCTCGTGCATAAATCTTGCATAGCTTTGGTCCATTTCATAGGGTTTTGAAAAGTCTAAGCCTATCCCG
Source organism: uncultured Oscillospiraceae bacterium (assembly GCA_964560565.1). Lineage (GTDB taxonomy): Bacteria > Bacillota > Clostridia > Oscillospirales > Ruminococcaceae > CAZLMF01. The sequence continues at coordinate 460 of CAZLMF010000140.1, read as the reverse complement.
TAATACTCATCAAGGTTAAAGGTTGTAACTTGTGAAAAGTCGAGATTTTCCTCTTTGTGCATTCGGACAAGCTCCTTATATGTGCCTATGGGGGTGCTGCCGGTTGCAAGACCAAGCACGCAGTTTGGTTTTGATTTCACCAAGCCAGCAATAAGCTTTGCGGTGTAAAGGCTTAGCTCATCGTAGTTTTCTTTAATAATAATATCCACCGTTTATCTCCCTTACAAAAGATTATACTTCTATTATATACTTTTTAGCAATAATTTTCATTAGTATTTTAAGAGAAAAAGATAATTTTAGAAATTTAGTTAAAAGGGCTTTGGTAGCTGCTTGAAACAAGTCGTCAGTAAGTTTCTTTTACAAGAGGTAAGTATTCCTTTGAAAAACTCATTAAGTAGTTACTTATGGCAAATAATTGCGAAAGGTTTATTTAAGTGGGACTTCGTCCCCCTTAACAACC
>CAZLMF010000139.1:0-2797 GCA_964560565.1 uncultured Oscillospiraceae bacterium | reverse complement strand
CTTGGAGGCTCAGTTGTAATGCTCGCTACAATGCTTGCGGCGCGGCATAAGATAAGGAAAGCAAAATTTATGGTGGGTATTCCGGTTATTACTCTGCTTCAGATTGTTGCTTTTGTTGTAATATATAAGTGGATATTGCTTATATGAGCACTTAGCGCGTAGTACAAGCGGCGAAATTCAACAAAAGCAACAAAGATAATTGTTTTAGATTGATACAACGGGGACGCTATGATATAATAGCAAGAAAAGGAGTTGAATTCATGGATTTTACACAATTTCAAAAGCAGGTTTCCTTGTTTAAAAATGCCAGAACTAATGTGCTGATTGTTACCATTTTGACGGCAGTGAATTTTTTTCTTGGCTTAGTGGATTCTGAGCAGTATTTTCTTTTCTCGGCTTTTCTGCCGTTATTCCTTGGAGATATCGTACCTCTAGCGCTTATGTTTGTCCTTGCGTATTTCCTTTTCTGGCTTCTATCTAAGCGTGCTCGTGGGTTGATTGTTGCGGCGCTTGTGCTGTTTAGCGTTGACACCGCAGTTTTCCTTATACTAATGTTTGCGACGGGCTTTGAGGTAAGTTATCTGCTGGATATAGCTTTCCACACTTGGTTTATAGTAAGCCTCGCAATGGGCGCTATGGCATGGTCGAAGCTCAAGGGTGTTGATGTTGAGGCGGTTGAGGCTTCCATTAAGCAGGAGCAAATGCAACAAGCGCAACTACAACAGGCGCAAATGCAGCAAGCACAGATGCAGCAGCAAAATGCTCCCTATGACAATAACAATCCTTACGCAAATCAACCTCAAAATACTTATCAAGCTCCCCAACAAAACGAATTTGATAATCAGCAATAAAACTTTACATGCAGAACCTTAAAACACAAAAGGCTCAAAATTACGGTTAAACGTGATTTCGAGCCTTATTCATTCTTGTTTTCATTCTCATTTCCTTGAACGGTAAACTTGCATAATAATCTGGTGCGGTATAGTGAATGTATCCTCTGCTATTTCCTTGAGCGCATTGTCATGCTCCACATCGTATTTTTCTACTAAGTGAGAAGGAAGTGAAGCGCCGACTCCTCTGCAAGCCCTCATTCTCCCTCGCCACGACTCCCGAGTGAACTCCAAATCTTCAACATAGGTGTGCAAAGTTTCGGTATAAAATAGGTCAGAAATCCAATCGGCAGGAGAAAGCCGCACACGGTCAAAATCGTTGCTATTCCAATCGGGATTATGCCTTAGTACCAACTCCTCGGACTTTGCAAGTATCTTGCTTTCTCTAGGCAGGCCAATCATGGAAAGAATGGCAAAGCACCCACCCGGCTTTATAACACGATAAATTTCAGGTATAGTGGTTGCAATATCAAAATACCAAAAGCACTGACAAGCGGTCACAGCATCAAAGCTATTATCTTCAAAGCCTGTGTTGTGTGAGGGGCAAACGGTGTATTCAATCGGCATTCCACTCGACAGCGCTTTTGCTTGCTCAATCTGCTCGGCTGAAATATCAGCTCCTGTAAAATGAGCGCCATAATGGAACATAGCACGGGGAATCACACCCGACCCTGTGCCTAAATCAAGAATACGCTGATTCTTCAAGCCTATTCCAAACTGCAAAAGCTTTCGGTAAAAGGAATCAGGGTATATATCACGATACTTTGCATAGTCGCTAGATACCTTGCCAAAATCAAAACTTCTCCCCATATCAACGTAGTCTAAATTAATCACTTTGCTCCCCCTTATATTATATTGCGAACTCGCATCTGCTTTTAACTTGCATTATTTATCTTCAATATCGCCTTTCTTTCCTTCCAATCGGGCATGAAGGTTGAAAGCTTGTCATAGAAAGCCTTTGAGTGGTTGGGTTGCAAAAAGTGGGTGAACTCATGCACAACCACATACTCAATACAGGTCAAAGGCATTTCTATCAAAGACAGATTAAAGGTGAGAATTTGCTTTATCGGGTGACAGCTGCCCCACCTTGAGGTCATTTTGCGAAACCTTATCTGAGGATATGAGACACCGAGATTTTGAAAGCTTGGGTAAACCTCTTTGCATAGCGAGGTAACAATCTCCACACATAAAGATTTAAACCATTTATCAAAGGTTCTTTTCCGCAGCTCAAAATCCTCGATATTTTTAACAGTGAGGGTGATATACTTTTCATCACTGCAGGCGGCATTTTTGCTCCCCTCGATTACCTGCAAGAGAAAATCCTGACCTAATAAGTGATAACTTTCGCCGCTTATGTACTGCTTTGGCTTAGGGGCGTGAATTGCTAATTCATCGTACTTTTTCAGCGCGCCCAGAATAAAATCCGCTTTCGAAAGCAGGAAACCTGTTATCACTTTTTCAGACACAAACTTGTTTGCCGAAACGGATATGGACTTATCAGGGCGAATTCTAAGGTTAATATTCTTCACTTTTTTATAATGAAGCTCGTAGCAAATATCCTGCCCTTTAAGAGCGATTTTTTTCTTCATTTTACCCTTCCCTTATAAGTTTTCAATGGATTTTCGTTTATGTAGAGGCGCAACTCGCAGTTGATTACAGCTTTGATAAATGGTATAATTAAGCAAACAATTATAAAGGAGCATATAAAACAATGAACGGACAAAACAGAGTTGATATAAAAATCGGCGCAACAGTGAAAATTGTGCTAAAAAAAGACCAGCCCACAGGAAAGCTCACACAGGGAGTAGTCGCAAGGATTCTGACGAAAAGCGGTCAGCATCCTCACGGGATTAAGGTTATGCTTGCCGATGGACAGGTTGGCAGAGTTAAGGAGATAGTGGAGTAAG
>CAZLMF010000138.1:0-2929 GCA_964560565.1 uncultured Oscillospiraceae bacterium | reverse complement strand
ACTAAAGGCACATATGCAAAATGATTTAACAATATTAGTATACATTTACATTACCTCCCTATTATACATATATGTATCCCTGGAAATAACCAAACCCTGAATAAGCACCAATTGTACTAGTGAAAGATGTGATAGGTTTACAATACATCATGCCATCATTAGCATCCCAACCAATAGCATCATACTGCTCGATTAGATTTGCGTGGGTATAATACACATTATTTCCTTGTATATATTCTATAAATATAACGTGGTCGCCATTCGGACCATCAGTATACATAGCTAATGAATTTTCTTTTAAGGTAGTTCCTTTTGTAACGCTTGAAGTTATCTGTACATAAGTATACCAAGAGCCGAGTCCTTTTCCACCTACTGTTATATATATCTCGTTACCTGTTTTTTCTTTACCTCTCCCGACGGCATAGCATGTACACTGTCCTTTTGATATGCATTATCCTTTACATATATAGTATACGTGCCATTTGCGGTAACAGTGAAGCTGCTGCTAAAGCTTGTACCACTTGATGCAAAATACGATACCGCTCGGCTTCCGCTTGCCTATTTTCTTATAGCCACACCGCTGCCACTGTCAGAAATACTGACTGTTACTGTAGCAGCAGTTTTTGCGCTGTTTAAAGTTACACTTGGCGTTCCAATGGTTGGCTTTGTTATGTCGGCTGCCCCTATATTGCTTACAACAACAGAAGCAGTTTTTGTATGCCCCCTGCTATCCTTCGCAGTTACAGTATATGTCGCATTCTTTGTTACTGTAAATGTCGCACTATAGTTTGACATTGTGCCTGTTGGCAGAGAACCATTAGTCCATGAAAATGAAGTGATAACAATTGGTTGTGAGAAGTATGACCCCATGGTTATAGTAATTGTTGCTGATACTGTTCCGTTTGCGGTTGCTTTGATTCCTACACTCCAATTCTCGTTTAGCTCGGCATCTGAAACTGCATTAATTATCAGTGGATTAAGAAGCATCTTTATTGCTAGCATACATGCAAGTACTTTTGTAAATTTAATTTTCAGAATTATTTCATCCTTAATTTCATAGTGAATGTAATCTAAGATATTACGAGAATCATCACATTTTACATTCGCCATATTACTGCGAGATTTTTTTGTTCGACTATAGCTGTCATTTAAAACTTTTGTTAGTATAACGCCCTTTCTAAAAATTTTCCTTTCATAACCAGTGCAACCAACAATATAATACCATGCATATATTTTGTGTCAATAAGTTAAGTGATTTTGTAATTTGATTGTAACAATATTGACACTATTCCACTAAAAGAAGTTACATGCTGTATTTTATTTTGTTTTAACTAGAGAAAGTTAGTTTATATGCCCCCTACCTCGCATACCAATCATCTGTACGGTATTCTCCGGTTGAATTAGAATACATAAAATCACCAAAGTACACATTACCGGCTTGAGCTATTGTGTAACTGCTACTAGGTGCCATGTCCCAACCGCCATTGGTGTAGGCAGGAGAATAGTCATAGGTGATACCGTAACCGCTTCTCATGTGCCATAGATTCCATCTGTCCTGGTATCTGCTAGGGGAATTAACCGATGGTGTTATTTGTGGAATTGCATTATCGTCAATGCCTATGATATATGTTTTTAATTGAAAGCTTTTTGCCACCCACTTCCATTCCTGCCAACTGGCACCGCCGCCACCGGCGAAGTTGTCCACAATGATTTCATCGAGTAGGTTCATTTGCGCTTTCATAGATCTCTCCTTTTCTGTCAGATGTATAAAAGACAACAGGGCACCTCGGTTGAGATGCCCTGTTGTTGACTTTATTCTACTATTGCTTGCTTATTTGGTCGAGTAAGGCATAACCGAGTTTTACCTAGAAACCTATATCTATTGGACCATTGGGAAAGCGCTCACTTGCATACTGCTTTGCAGTATCAGCATTTTCTGCATTTATATAATAGATAAACCCGTTGTGCTGCTCTTCATTTTTCGCTGGAATAGATACAATGAAAAGCCCTTCTTCCAACCATTTTACTCTGACAAGCTCAGTTAAAGGGAAGTCACCTGTATCAGTGAATGAGGATGGTTTATGCAACAGTATTTCATCAGACTTATTTATGTACTTCATTTCTAGCTTTTCTCTTAAGCTTTGATATGTTGCGAATACTGTTTTATACTTTTCATCGTCTATGAACATCATACCATCGTATCTATGCGGTGATATGAAGCTTCTATATTTAGTTAACGATCCAGTGATATTAACTGATTGCGGTGCATCATACTCTAGCAAATCACTAAAGATAATATATGCTGTGTCATTAACTATTACTTTTTGAGGAATGTGATAGCTAATAGAGAATGTAAGCATCACCCCAACAGCTAAAACTAGAATAATGATTCTAAATTTAATTGATAGCTGTATTTTCAATCAAAACACCCCCATTTACAATAAATCCATCCAAAACCCGCCGTCGGCAACCAGCCATCGTCCGTTTTCCTTTTGCAGGACGACATAGCGCTTTCTTGCGCCATCTTCCCAACCGGTAAACTCCGAATCGTACCAGTAGTAAACCTCGTAGATAGCTTGCGTTTCGGTTTCAGAAATTTTGTAGAAGCTTACCTCACCACTCAACCCCATGTCGCTGCCGCGAATCCCATCCCTGGCATAAAGTTTGTTCTGATATTCTATAAAGGGCATAATTCCATTCATGTGATCACCGCTGAGAAGGGATAGAATATAGTTCTCTGTAAGAAAAAGATTGCAAAAATCAACAAACTCACTCATGGTACTATAATAAGGACAAACAGCGTAAGCGTAATTAATACCATCGTATATTATTACTTCACCTGGCAAGGTAACGATTATACCAGGAATATCAAAGTTAAATAGAATGTTAGATGCCTCTCCATACATATTAGAAAGAAATATGTCAGCAT
>CAZLMF010000137.1:0-2946 GCA_964560565.1 uncultured Oscillospiraceae bacterium | reverse complement strand
TATATAATCGATGAGGTTCATATGCTTTCAACAAGTGCCTTTAACGCACTGCTAAAGATTATGGAAGAACCACCGGAGCATGTGAAGTTTATTCTTGCCACAACAGAGGTGCATAAAGTACCTGTTACAATTCTTTCACGCTGTCAGCGGTTTGACTTCCGTCGAATAACTACGGAGGATATTGAGGAAAGACTGCTTTACATAACAAAGCAGGAGGGGGCACTACTAAGCACTGATGCGGCACAAATGCTTGCAAGGCTTGCAGACGGCGGAATGCGTGACGCTTTATCCCTGCTTGATGTTTGCCTAGCTTATACCCCTGAGGGAGAGCAGGTAAGTACCGATATAGTAGCGCAGGTTGCAGGAGTTGCACAGCGTGAGCTTTTATTTGAGCTTGCGGACTGCATAATAGATAAGAGCAATGAGAGCGGTGCAAATTGTTCGAGAGCAATAGAAATTATCGACACTATTCATAACGGCTCAAAGGACTTATCCAGACTTTGTGAGGAACTTATTGCGCATTTTCGCAGTATTATGCTGCTTAAAGCGGTATCGGCAGATACAAGCCTTGTATCCTGTTTGCTAAACGAGCGTGAAAGGCTTGTCGAGCAATCAAAGCGTATCCCTATGAGTCGAGTTTTCACCGTACTAAACGAGCTTCAAGACACAGGGGAGCGCATGGCAAAGTCCGTTAGCAAGCGAACCGAGCTTGAAGTTAGCATTATAAGGCTTTGCACAGGAATGCAACCTGCCGCAGTAGTCCCTGCTAAGGGAGCTGCAGTTACACCAGAACCTGCGCCTAAATTTACACAGCAACAAGGCAAGGAAATCGCAAGTCCACAACCTGAGAAGCAAATCCCTGAAACTAAAAGTAAAAAGCCACCAGCCAATCAGGAGCTTAAAAAGCTTGTACAGTGGGAGCAAATTGTCGAGGTGCTAACGAAATCAGCGCCTCATCTAACAAGCCTACTTGACGGTGCGCAGGGTTATTCCTTTGCAAATACCATTCTTATAGACACGCCGAACCACTTGCTAGGTGCAATGATTAAACGAGATGGAAATGTGAAGCTTTTAGCCGATGCCGTTTTAGAGGTTTTAGGAGAAAGCTACAAAATCCGAGTTCGCAAATCAGAGATTAAGAGCGAGCAGACTGACAATACACAACCTGTTGACGAATTTCTAAATTCCGCACGTCAAGCAGGTGTAAATGTAAATATAAAAGAATAATCTTATGGGGGAAATGATATGAAAGCAAGACTACCGAAGGAATATCAAGGCGGACAGCAGAACATGCAGTCCATGGTTAGGCAGGCGCAAAAAATGCAGGACAGCATAACAGAGCTTCAGGAAGAAATTGATACCCGTGAATTTTCTGCATCTGTTGGCGGCGGAGTTGTTGAGGTAACCATAACAGGAAATAAAAACGTTAAAGCGCTCAATATTAAGCCTGAGGTTGTTGATCCTGATGACGTTGAAATGCTGCAAGACTTGATTATAAGCGCTGTAAATGAGTGTCTGCGCACAATTGAAACCACCACTGAAGCCGAGATGGAAAAAGTCACAGGTGGCGTAAACATTCCAGGAATGTTCTAGAATTAGCGTAACAATGAGTAGGAAGTTGTACTTAGGAGGTAGGAAATGAGCGGATATAATGCATTGCCCCTTGTGGAGCTTGCTGAGCATTTTGCAAAGCTGCCTGGAATCGGCATGAAAACCGCCCAGAGGCTTGCCTACTTTGTGCTTTCTATGCCTAAAGAGGACGCACAGGCTTTCTCAAAAGCCATTATGCATGCCCATAACAATGTTACAAACTGCAAACAATGCTTAAACTTCACCGATTCGCCTATTTGCCCAATTTGCAATGATTCACGTCGTGACCAGTCCACCATTTGTATGGTTGAAGGGCCAAAGGACGTGTCCGCATTTGAGCGCACAGGGGAGTATAAGGGCGTGTATCATGTTTTGCATGGGCTGATTTCGCCTATTGATGGTATAGGGCCTAACCAGCTTTACATTAAAGAACTGCTTACCCGCATTTCAAAAGGGAATATAAACGAGGTTATTATGGCGACAAATCCCACAGTTGAGGGGGAAGCAACTGCAATGTACGTTTCTAAACTGCTAAAGCCCTTGGGGATAAAGGTCACAAGGCTTGCCTTTGGTCTGCCTGTCGGCGGCACTCTTGAATATGCGGATGAAATAACTCTATTCAAAGCACTTGAAAACCGAAATGAAATATGATATAATAATTTGCAAAGCAAAATTATTATATCATAAAAGGGCGATTAGCTCAGCTGGGAGAGCACATGCTTGACGTGCATGGGGTCAGCGGTTCGAACCCGTTATCGCCCACCAAACTATTATTAGTTTTTCAGCAGATTAGTAGAAGAGTAATTATGTGTTGAGCGATTTGTTTACATATAATTACTCTTGACTTTTTACAGTAACTGTAATATGATATTTAGACGGGAGTTGACATTATGAGAGGCACAAATACAAATACAAATTCCACCACAAAGCGTGACCAGATAAAGCGCATTACGGAAAATAGGCAGGCAAGACATGAGTATTTTGTGCTCGAGGGCTTTGAGGTAGGAATTGAGCTTACCGGTACGGAGGTTAAGTCCATTCGCGGCGGCAATGTCAACCTCAAGGATGCATGGTGTTCAATTGACGGCGGCGAGCTTTATGTTAAGGGTATGCACATCAGTCCCTATGAAAAGGGCAATATGTTTAACCGCGACCCCTTGCGTGTTCGAAGGCTGCTTATGCATAAGCGCGAGATTTTGCGATTGCTGGGACTTGTTAAGCAGGATAGGCTTACTCTTATTCCCCTGTCCATGTATTTTAAGGGCAGTAGGGTTAAGTTGCAGGTGGGGTTATGCAAAGGCAAAAAACTATACGACAAAAGAGCAGACATGGCAGAACGTGCTAAGATACGTGATG
>CAZLMF010000136.1:1880-2991 GCA_964560565.1 uncultured Oscillospiraceae bacterium | reverse complement strand
TTGCAAGGATGCAAACGGGCAAATAAGGTTGTGGAAAACCTCAGGTTTATATCGCAGTGTAACCAGCACCGATATTGCCAACCAGAAAGGCAAAATGGGCAAATTGATATGTAGGAATCTCTTTGATAAAATCATAACTACAATACTAATACCTAAGGTTATCCATGTAAAGTAACCGTTTTTAAGCCACTTTGGTTTTTTCGCTGTTTGCAGTTTTAACTTTTTTGACAACCACTGCGTGGGAAGCATTAGAGTGTTCATAGGGCAAACATATCCGCAGTAAACCCTGCCGAAAATAATTGCGGCAATTAAACTCACTCCATATAACGCAAGCCATAGCATTACCTTTCCATTTACGAGTAAAAGCAGAAAAAGCCCAAGGAAAAGTATGCGAATAATGTTGCTTATGTGTTTCATAAAAAATCCTCCTCATGTTGATATATCTTTATTATAATGATATAATAAAGAAAAGGTTGTTACCAATGTAACAGGTTGGGAGTTTGTTATGAAAAAGTATTTGGAAATGGTGAGTCGTGTTGACCTTCTAAAATCCATAAAGCCTGAAGAAGTTGAATCCTACTTAAATGAGGGAAGTTGCAAAGTTACTAAATTCGAGAAGAATAACATAGTTCATTTTGCCGGGGAAGTCTGCTCAACGCTTGAGATTATAATTTCAGGCAGGGTGGTTATTGAGCGCATTGATGAGTCAGGCAACCTTATGACTATTGCGGAGTTTTTTAGCGGCGATATTCTTGGCGGTAATTTGATGTTTTCAAAAAATCCTTATTATCCGATGACTGTCACTGCTAAAGAATCCACATTAGTGCTAGAGATAAACAAAGAGCGGCTTTTTCTTTTATTTTCGAATAATCACGTTTTTCTGAGGCGTTATCTTGAGTATGTGTCAGACCATACTGCAATTCTTGGGGACAGAATCAAGCACTATGTAAACAGGACAATCCGAGAAAGCATAAAAAGCTACCTTGATTATGAGCACAAAAATCAAGGCTCAAATATAATTAAACTTAACATTACTAAAACTGCTTTGGCTGAGAGAATCGGCGTCCAAAGGACTTCTCTTTCCAGGGAGCTTGCAAAAATGAGGGCGGAG
>CAZLMF010000136.1:0-1780 GCA_964560565.1 uncultured Oscillospiraceae bacterium | reverse complement strand
CAAATCCCTTTTCTGCCTCGGTTAATCTTCCTCAATCTGTTTTAATTGCTTGCTCGATAAGTTTAAAATCATAATATTTGCTGTAATGCCCTTGTAATCATCTGCTTTGCCGTATATAATATACACAATAGGACGGTGTGAGTGTACGTGAATTGCATCTCGACAAAGAACGCCGCCAAGAAATAGGGTGTTTCCAAGCGAAGTGTCCAGAAACCATGCCCGATTTCAAGTATGTATCGGCTCAGTTCTTGGAGCTGTCGTCGCTTTTCTATTTAAAGAATTTTATTAAAGAGTAGTCTAGCTCTTTAGAACTTACGGAGGGGTATATGCAGAAAAAAATAATAGTTGATAGTTGCTGTGACTTGACACCGGATATGAAAAAAGAGATGGGAATAACCTCAGTTCCTCTGACAATGATGTTGGGAAATACAGAATATCGCGATGATGAAGCGCTCGATATGGATGGCTTTATGGCAGACATGAAGAGCTTCACTGGGAAGTCCAGTTCTGCTTCGCCGTCACCTCTTTTGTATCAGGAAGCGATTGAAGCCTCCGATGAGGCTTACGTTGTCACGCTTTCCCAAAAGCTCTCCGGTTCTTACAACAATGCAGTAATCGGAAGTAATCAAGCAAAAGAAAACGCAGATGGAAAAGCTTATGTTTTCGACTCAAAAAGTGCATCCGCAGGTGAAACCCTAATTGCAATTAAGATATTCGACTTGATTAAAGCCGGAGCATCAAGATTAGACATCATTAAAACTGTTAATGATTTTATAAATGAAATGAAAACTTATTTCGTTTTAGAGAATTATAGTAATCTGCAAAAGAATGGTCGATTGGGTAAAATCACAGGAACGATTATTCAAATTCTCAATATAAAGCTGATAATGGGCGCAGATGGCAATGGCGAGATTGCTCTTTTCGAGAAATGTCGAGGGGCAAAGAAAATGATACACCAACTGCTTTCCCTTATAGATAAAAGTGGGAAAGACACAAAAAACAAAAACCTTGTTATTTCCCATTGCAATAATCATAGTTTGGCAGATGAGTTAAAACAGCTTATAACAGAGCGATTTAATTTCAAAAAGATCTTTGTTGTTCCCACAGGTGGTTTAAGCTCACTTTATGCAGATCGTAAAGGAATTGTTCTAGCGTTTTAATAAAAGGCTCGATATGGAGAAGTCACCGCCTCCACCCTAAGTATCTACTGTTAATAAGCAAATATAAAAAAATAAGAACGCAAGCATTGATACAATGCTTGCGTTCTTTTGCGGTAGAAAAAAGGGTTTGATACAAAATGCACCCGATAGCCTTGTTCCTGTTTGTTGCGTTAGTTGCTACTTAGATTTATAACATAACGCAATGGCAGCAATTTAATATTTTATAAATTTAGCTCCTGGGACTCCGCAAATGCTGCACCTTTCGGGTACGAATTTTTCGATATTTCCGCAGACAGGGCAGAGGTAGTAGAAAACTTCTTCCGTCTGGTCAAGGTTCTCTAGTGCTTCTTGATAAAGTCCTGCATGAACTTCTTCTGCTTTCATTGCAAATGTAAAAGACATAAGTGCAGCTTTGTTGCCTTCCGCCTCAGCTACTTTTACGAAATCAGGGTACATCTCCTTATATTCGTAAGTTTCTCCTTTAACCCCGTCCTTCAAGTTATCTGCTGTCGAACCGATTTTTCCTGCCACTTCAAAATGCTTTAGGGCATGAATAGTTTCGGCATCAGCTGCAGCTCTAAACAATTTCGCTGCATTGAGATTTCCGTCTTTTTCGGCTT
>CAZLMF010000135.1:0-3044 GCA_964560565.1 uncultured Oscillospiraceae bacterium | reverse complement strand
GCAAAGCCTTGTAGTTGCTTGCCCTTATCCTATTTTTGTATACAAACTACTGAAAACATCAATGCTAATTGTGAATGTTGTACAATTAGTATACTTTTAATTCGTCATATGCATAATAGACTTTTCAACTTAAAAAAGATATAATATTCTATGCAATGCTGTAATCGTATTCACGACTAGCAGTTATTTTGTAGGAGGAGGAGAATTGATGAAATCACTAAAAACCATTTTCTCGCTGTTAATAGTAGCAGCTATCTCTCTATCAATTACCGCTTGTAACGGCGGAGGAACATCATCTGTTGACTATACAAGTAACTTCGGCTCAAGCCTTACGGGCGGAGGCGACGTAAATAGTAAGGTGGGCATTGACGAGCTTGAAAACAAGACAATAACTTATCTTGCAGACTACGACCCACTTGCTAACCCATCCGTTGGCGCACAGCTTTTCTATGAAAAGTTTGGCGGCAAGATTGAAGCAGTCCGTGTTACTCGCGATGAAATGTATGACAAAATGGCGGAGCTTATAATTGCAGAGCAATCCCCCGACATTTTTGACTACCACTGGAACGCATTCCCTCACGGCATTTCAAGGAATCAATATGAGGCACTCGATGACTATATTGATTTGACCGACCCTATTTGGCAGGACGTTGCTCCAATTGCTGAGCAGTATGCGTGGAAGGGTGAGCACTACTACTACCCAATAAACTATTATGTCAACTATGCTCTAATCTACGACGTTGACCTTGTTCAAAACGAAGGACTTGAAGATCCGTATGAGCTTTATCAAAACGGAAACTGGACATGGGATACTATGTACGAATTAATGACCGAGTTCTGCTCGAATGGTGAAGATCGCTACGGTTACTTTGGGCTTCAGCCTGCAAGCTTCATTGCTACAACAGGTGAAACCATGGTTTCTGTTGAGCCTGATGGCACTATTGTCAACAATCTTCGCAGCCCAGAGGTTACTCGCGCAATGGAATATATCGAGAAGTGCAACAAGGAAGGCCTATTTGGCGACAGATCCAACGGTTGGCGTGGCGATACTGCCCTTAACGACGGCGATATCCTGTTTTATGGAATGGGTATTGACTGGATGGTTGAAGCACTATCAAAAGCTCGCCCAGATGCAAATATATTCTTTGTTCCATTCCCTCGTGACCCAAATGCAACAGCATACTTCCACAATTATGAGTCAGTTGGTAAGATGGTTATAAAGGGCTCAAAGAACATTGAAGGCGCAGTTGCATTCATCACCTGCGAAAGAATGACACAGGTCGATGAGGAGCTACAAGAAGAGGCTAAGAAGCGTGCGCTATACCCTGAGCAAAAGGTCAATGCAAACGGCGACCCTGCTTATACCTTTGCATGGACTGAGGAGCAGTGGGATTTCAAGGAGAGCTGGAATGTTCCTGGCATGTTTGATCTTGTATTTGACCACATCTACGGTTTCAACGCTGAAGCAGATACACTTGCAAACGATATGTTAAACGGAATGCTGCTCGAAGGCACTACGTGGACAACAAGCCGAGAGGAAACCTATCCTGCACTCCAAGCAATTCTTGATGAGTACGCAACCAACTAATTTAAATAAGTTCAAAAGCAAGCCACTATGTGGCTTGCTTTTTTAGCATAAAAAAGGGGAGGGGTTACCCCCTCCAAGTGAAAAATGATTGATATAGCTTTATGAAACCGGCCCTATAAATACAATGGGATCTATCCATTTGCCATTTTGCTTAATTGCAAAATGCAGGTGAGGGACTTCGGCGATTTCTATCTCTGCGCTGTCACCAATTACACCGATAACATCGCCGGCTTCAACGTCTTGATCCACTTTAACTGTAACACCTGCACCTAAATTGCAGTAATGGCTTTCAACGCCGTCATCATGCGCAATCACAATGCAAATCCCCCAAAGGGCATCCTCTTTAATGGATGTAACAGTTCCGTCTGTAATAGCCTTAACATGGTCGCCAATATTTCCGGCTATATCAACTCCGTCGTGGGTTTTCCAGCTGCCGAGGGTTTTTGACTTAACAAGCTCACCGCCGCTATATCCGTTTACAATCTCTCCGATTATAGGCATTACCCTAAGATTATTGTTTCGAACAGGAAGATTTACAGGCTTTGCAGTGGTTTGGGTTGTAGTCGTAGTAGTGGCTGTGGTAGTGGTTGTTGATTCCTTTGATATACCCGGTTGCGGCTTGTTGACATTTTGTGAATCGTCGGAATAGCCCCACTCATTGCTTGAGGTGCTTGTGTCTGACACCTGTGCAAGCGGATCGTCGGTTAGATTATCAATTGTTCTGTCATAGGCAATAGCTGCAGCAACGCCGATTGCAACAAGGCTTAGGCTGAGTGCAACATAAAAGCCTTTTCCTGCAAGTGCTTGTGATAGCTTTGACCTTTTGAAGTTGACTTTTTTCATAATTCCCATTCCTTTCACGGAAAATTCTACTCATAGTTTTAACAGTAATTTAGGTTTTATTCTATTTTTGTAATTTTTCTTGAACATGCAACTAAAATAGTGTATTATTAAGGTATACAGACCTCGGAGGGCGTTTTTAGATACGATAAACATATAAAGGTATGCTATCTATGAGAGGAGCGGACATAATATGAACGAAAACACAAACAAAAAGGGTATTTTCCTCACAGGCACCGACACCGATATTGGGAAAACCTATATTGCGGCACTTCTGGTTAAAAAACTTATTGACGCTGGGAAAGATTCAAGCTTTTTTAAAGTTGCACTTAGCGATGAAGTTTATCACGATGTTCTTATTTCAAGTGATGTTCGGTATGTATGTGATTTTGCAGGGCTTAAAGATGATCCTTTGTCCCTTGTATCCTCCGCTTATAGATATCCTGGCAAAATGTTTGCGTCTGACAGTATTAGTCCGTTTGATACAAAAACCATTTTGCGCGACTATAATAAGCTGCTTAAAAACCACGAATTTATCGTGGCAGAGGGCAGCGGCAGCTCGATATGCGACACAGATGACGACGGAGGTATAATTATCATCACCGATGTTATCCTT
>CAZLMF010000134.1:0-3175 GCA_964560565.1 uncultured Oscillospiraceae bacterium | reverse complement strand
CAAGCTCACTTAAAACAGTCACAACTGGAAGTCTGCCAACAAGCTCAGGAATTAAGCCGTATTTGACTAAATCCTGCGGTGTAACCTTATGCAGGACATTATCAAGCTTACGCTCCGCAGCGTCCTTAATAGTAGCTGCAAAACCTAGCGTTGAAGACTCAACTCTCTTAGCGATAGTTTGCTCAATTCCGTCAAAGGCACCGCCGCAAATAAAGAGGATGTTCTTTGTGTCGACTTGAATGAACTCTTGATGCGGATGCTTTCTACCTCCCTGAGGTGGCACGTTCGACACTGTACCCTCAAGGATTTTCAAAAGCGCCTGCTGAACTCCCTCGCCACTTACGTCACGGGTAATGGATGTATTTTCACTGCGGCGTGAAACCTTATCAATTTCATCAATGTAGATGATACCACGCTCTGCCGCTGAGACATCATAGTCTGCGGCTTGAATAAGTCTTAGAAGTACGTTTTCAACGTCCTCACCAACATACCCTGCCTGTGTAAGGGTTGTCGCATCGGCAATAGCAAAAGGCACATTAAGCACCTTTGCAAGTGTTTGTGCAAGCATAGTCTTACCGACACCAGTAGGTCCTAAAAGAAGCACATTGCTCTTTTGGATTTCTACATCGTTATCCTTGTCGTTCATGATGCGCTTGTAGTGGTTATAAACAGACACAGATAGCGCCACCTTAGCGGAATCTTGCCCGATAACATACTCATCAAGTATCGCTTTAATCTCAGAAGGTTTTGGAACGTTTGTGAAATCGGCATCGTTATGAACTACAGACCTGCCTGGCAAGTCACCTTCCTCAACCAACATATTGTAGCAAATATCAACACATTCATCACAAATAAATGCGCCGTTCCCGTAAAGCAATCTTCCTACTTGATGCTCAGGTTTACCGCAAAAACTACACTTCAGAATTTTTCTTTCATCATAATTTGGCATTCTTACCCCAATCCGCCGTATTGAAATGTTCGGCTAATATCAATGTGCGAATCCCTCCCGATGTAAAATCATTGGGAGGGTTGAACCTTATTCCCTTTTAGTGATTACTTTGTCAATAAGACCATATTCAACAGCCTGTTGCGCTAACATGAAGTTATCACGGTCGGTATCCTTCTCAACTACATCGAATGGCTTGCCAGTAATGTCAGACAGGATTTGATTTATGTTGTGTTTAATCTTTAGAATGTGGTCAGCTTGGATTTTGATGTCGCTTGCCTGCCCTTTAGCACCGCCTAGAGGCTGGTGAATCATTATCTCACTGTTTGGAAGTGCTGAACGCTTGCCCTTTGCGCCTGCAGCCAGCAAGAACGCACCCATAGATGCTGCAAGTCCAACGCATATTGTCGCTACATCGCACTTGATAAACTGCATGGTATCATATATGGCAAAGCCAGCTGAAACTGAGCCGCCTGGGCTGTTGATATAAAGGTAAATATCCTTATCCGGATCCTGTCCTTCAAGATATAACAACTGTGCAACTACAAGACCGGCAGTAACATCGTTGACTTCATCATGCAACATGATAATTCTGTCGTTTAGTAATCGAGAGTAAATATCATATGAGCGTTCTCCTCGATTTGTTTGTTCTATTACATAAGGTACTAATGCCATAATAACCATCCTTTCTATCGGTTAAATCATTTTATTTTTATTACTTAATCTTTGCGTTTTCCTTTACAAAATCCATTGCTTTACCTACGCATAAGTCAGTCTTTAGATCCTCTGCTGGGATTAGCTCCTTAATCTTAGAAGCTTCCATCTTGTACTGCTCTGCAAGTCTGTCATACTCAGCATTTAGATCGTCCTCTGTCGCTTCAATAGCTTCAAGTTCAGCAATCTTTTCAAGTGCTAGGCGCAGCTTAACCTGCTTTGTAGCCTGTTCCTCATAAACCATCCTAAATGCATTCATGTCCATGCCTGTATAAGCAAGATAATTTTCAATTGTCATGCCCTGTTGGCTAATTCTTTGCTCAAAGTCAGAAACCATTTCATTTACACGGTTATCGAACATTGCTTGTGGGATTTCTGCCTCAAGCTTTTCGAGAAGGGCGTCAATAATAGTGTTTTCAACTTTAGATTCAGCTGCCTTTTCATACTGCTCAGCAAGCTTCTTGGATATGTCAGCTTTGAACTCTTCAAGTGTCTCAAATTCGCTTGCATCTTTTGCAAACTCATCATCAAGTTCAGGAAGTTCCTTAGCTTTGATTTCATGAAGCTTAACCTTAAATACTACCGGTTTGCCCTTTAGCTCCTCTGCGTGATACTCCTCAGGGAAAGAAACATTAACATCAAACTCTTCGTCAACATTATGTCCTACAATCTGCTCCTCGAAACCGGGTATAAACTGACCGCTTCCAAGCTCTAGTGTAAATTTCTCAGCCTTTCCGCCGTCAAAGGGAGTGCCCTCTAGAAAGCCCTCAAAGTCGATTATAGTTGTGTCACCCATTTCAGCTGCTCTACCCTCTACGGTAACTATACGTCCGTTGCGGTCACGCAGACGGTCAAGCTCCTTAGTAATATCCTCATCGCTAACAGCTTGGGCATCCTTTGTTGCTTCTATACCTTTGTAATCCTTGATTTCCACCTCAGGCTTAGTGATGCAAATTGCTTTGAATGTAAATCCTGTTGCCTTATCAATTGAAAGGATCTCAACCTCGGGTCTATCAACAATTTCAAGCTTCGCTTCTGTAACTGCGTCAGCAAGTGCAGATGGGTATAGCTCATTTATTGCATCCTCAAAGAAAAAGCCTTCACCATATAGCTTTTCAATCATACGGCGAGGAGCTTTGCCCTTGCGAAACCCTTGAATTTGAATGCTGTTCTTTTTATGTTGAAATACATGCTCACATGCTTTTTCCAGACTTTCGGCATCCACCGATATTTCCAGTTCATACTTATTTGTCTCGATTTTTTTACTTGAATTCAAAGTCATTTAAATTTCCTCCATGAATAATATCATATTTTAGTATATCACAAACCTAATGCAAATTCCAGCACTTATTAAAGTATTCACGGAATATTTATAGGTGTGTAATCAATGAAGTCGCAAGCAACTAAGCGATAATCTATACCATCCCTCACTCCGTTGATTGCCCTTTTGTGGCCTAAGCCGTGGATATGCCCGTAGTAACAACGATTTACCTTGTGTCTATGCAAAACCTCAAG
>CAZLMF010000133.1:0-3236 GCA_964560565.1 uncultured Oscillospiraceae bacterium | reverse complement strand
AAAAGGACAGCGGGCGAGATATGTACGATTATCTGTCCGTTGGCGACAGGGTGCGTTATCACCCAAGATTCGGTACATACGAAAAATACGATAAATCTAAAGATCGCAACATCTACTGTAATGTCTGCTCTATGATGAACCCTATACAAAATGATCGCTGCAAGCGGTGTAATAATCTATTGTTCAAATAATGATAGATACGACATAAAGGGCTTGCTGGTGCTTGCCTCGTCGGCGGAAGGAATGCACAGCGCACTGCTAACGCTGGGGCTTTCGCCCGCTCTGAAAGCGCTTTGGGGAGGAACGGGCAACGTTGCGGGGGTGCAATTATTACCAATATTTGTGCGTGACAATTGTGCAAAACATAGAAATACGTGAAATTACTAAATAACAGTAACAAATATAAAATATATATGGTAATATTAATAGAAGAGGGGATGCTTACGACTTAAATCGTATAAGCGCAAGTGATTGCGAGCGAAGTAGTACGGATGTTAATAAAGCTGACTCATAGTCGGCTCGACTGAAATGAAGATAAAAAATAAAAAGAACGATTATTAAAGTATTGTCACTTATTGTTTGCGCCTGATTAATAGTGTCAGGTGAAATAGGTGCTTATGCTGATGATAGCTACAAAGGACATACTCAAAGAAACGTTATAATTGATGTTGATTTTGGTGAAGTAACAGCAGAGGATATTGTTCTGGCTAACGCGATGGTCATAAAAGGTGAGCAAATACAGAGCAAATCATCTATGTTACGAGCATCATATACAAGTCAACTTCGATTAACTCAGTATTTTCAGACTGATTCAAGATGGAAAAATGACCTAATGAAAAGTCAAAACCTTTCAATAGGATATTATGGATGCGCCTTAACAAGCCTTACAATGATCATTAGCTTTTATGGTCAAACAAAGACCCCCAATATATTAACGACGGCTGGACAGTACATAGGTTGACAGCATTTAAAAGAAAATAATACTGAAAGGTAGATTTTTATATGCAAAAGATGCTTAGGGCAGTTTTACTATTATTTCTTGTTGTGATGCTAACATCCTGCACTGAACAAGGAAACGCCTCCGACAAGAGCGAGTCTGCGACTTCGGAGCTCACAAGCATAAGCACCCCGCTAATAACAACAGAAAATAGTGCACCGGAAGCCGGTGAGGTTGAAATAAACGACCCGCTTTCGGGGCTTGTGCCCATAACACGCGAGCCGCTGTATGCTTGTGATTTTGCTGATGTGCCGGCAGCGGAGATACCAGCGGACAACCTTGATGGCAGCACAGCGGATTTAGCTCTTATCGAGCTGTACGATGAAGCTGCAAAAAGAATTCAATGGTTCTTCGCATTAGCGCCTTTGGATGCTGACAGCGAAATTATTTATAATGGAGCACATTATTTTAGTACATTCTCTGAAATCGAAACAATGAGCGCTCTGGTTACTAACCTAAGCGATTATCTGACCGGAGATTACATTCATGAGCTTTTTGGGGTTTCAAAGCAAACGCCGCCGTTTGTTGAGTATAGTGGCAGGCTATATGCTCTTGACGGTGCGTATGGTGATATCTCATTTACGGATGATCCGCCAGTATTTTATCGGGTAAGCATGAGCGATACGCAGGCAATATATGAGGCATACTATAAGTACGATAATGCGGCTTCGGATTTTGAGGGCTTTCAACGACGGTATGTTGTACTTGAAAAGCAAGAGAATGGACATTGGCTAATTGCTGACGGAGCATTCCATAGCGGATTTATCTCAAACGCAATCCGACAGATGCGGGGACTGATCGAATAGCTTATACCAAAGGCGGACTGCCCATTTAGGGCAGTCCGCCTTTGGTTATTGGAATTTCTTCATGTATACTAATTATCGAGTGTCCGCTCATCATAATAAGGCCCGGCAAAATTCCATTCGGGATTTGTATAAACATATAAATTTATGAAGTTACTAAATAATAGTTACAAATAGAAAATATGTATGGTAATATTAGCAGAAGAGTTACTGCTTATGACTTAAATCGTGTAAGCGCAAGTGATTGCGAACGAAGAAAGGATTTATTTGAATTCTTTCATCCGCCAAAACACGAAAGTTTAAATTATAAAAACTGGATTGCTCAGTTGGATCTAAAAACTTGCTTGGTTTGTCGCGGGAATCATGGTAAAATATACGAAAGGGATGAATTTCCCAACGAAGGACCACCTCTCCATAACAAATGCAGGTGTGAAATAAAAAGGGTGAAAGCTTCTATTGCCGGTACAGCAACACAAGAAGTAACGATTATTTACAAACCCCAGACAAAGAGTTCTGAGAAAATAGCTTCCGAAGTTGGCAAAATAATCGACGCTTTTAATTAACCTGTCAAAAAATAATTTGAAAGTTGCAGCAGAGAGCAATAGAATCCATTACCTTAACTTTAATATAAAGGATAAGTTGAATTATATCAACAATTTTGTTATTACTGATAATATGAATGTCTCATGTGGTGCTGACAGATTATATGCAATAATAGAAAAATCAGATCAAACATACACAATCAAATCAAATCTGCCATTTTCGTATTATACAGTTAGCTAAACAAAGCATCGCTTAATGATTTACATACAAATTAAGGAGAGAAATGAACCAGAGAATAATAAAAGACATAACAGATTTTATATTTGTTAGTGATACCCCTGTTAAGAGTGATGTTATATTTATACCAGGTGGTTCTAAATGGGAAATAACAGAATTGGCTGCTCAACTATTTAATGATGGGTATGCTGATTTTGTGTTGCCTTCCGGAAAATTCAGTTCAACTTTAGGGCATTTTGCTATCGAAAAAGTAAATAATCCTAAATATATGGGTGAATTTGAAAGTGACTGTGAGTATTGTAAAAACATCTTGGAGATTAATGGTGTTCCTAGTAATTCAATTATCATGGAAGATCAATCTACTAACACATTAGAAAATGCTCAGTTTTTAGCACAAGTACTTTCTAAATTGGGCATAGAGGTAAAAAGCGCTATAATATGCTGTCAAGCTTTTCATGCAAGAAGAGCGCTTCTGTCTTATTCGAGCTGTTTCCCTGATACAATCTTTTGTATTATACCTACTAAAACGCAAGGCATTTCAGCTAGTAATTGGTTTTTGGATTCAAGAAAATTCAAAAAAGTATTTGGAGAGATTGAAAAATGCGGCAAGTATTTTTCGCAATTTATTGATTCTTTTGGCTCTGTATAGTTAAAAT
>CAZLMF010000132.1:0-3250 GCA_964560565.1 uncultured Oscillospiraceae bacterium | reverse complement strand
TGGCAAATGCCCCGATTGCGGACGTGAGGTTGTTGCTGCTAAAGAGGAGGCATATTTCCTGCGCCTGACAAAGTATCAAGACTGGCTAATTAAGCATATTGAGGACAACCCCGACTTTATTGTCCCCGAATCACGCAAAAATGAAATGCTTGGCAACTTCCTGCGCCCCGGTCTTCAGGATTTATGCGTATCACGCACCTCATTTAAGTGGGGAA
Organism: uncultured Oscillospiraceae bacterium; assembly: GCA_964560565.1. Lineage (GTDB taxonomy): Bacteria > Bacillota > Clostridia > Oscillospirales > Ruminococcaceae > CAZLMF01. The sequence continues at coordinate 3,035 of CAZLMF010000132.1, read as the reverse complement.
TCCCTGTTGACTTTGACTCGAACCATGTGGTTTATGTGTGGATTGATGCTCTTTCCAACTATATCACCGCTATAGGCTACGACCCAGACGGCTCTAGTGATCAGTTTAACCACTACTGGCCTTGTGATGTCCACATAATCGGCAAGGATATTTTACGCTTCCACACTATCTACTGGCCTATTATGCTAAAGGCGCTCAATATTCCCTTGCCTAAGCAAATATTCGGTCATCCTTGGTTTATGTTCGGCACCGACAAAATGAGCAAATCCAGGGGCAATGTAATGTACGCAGATGAGCTTGTTGAGCTTTTCGGACTTGATGCAGTGCGCTACTATTTACTAAGCACAATGCCCTACGCATCAGACGGCTCAATCTCATATACTGAGATTATCGAGTGCTTTAACTCCGACCTTGCAAACACCCTTGGCAACCTTGTCAATCGCACAGTTGCAATGTCGAATAAGTATTTTGACGGCAAGGTCACAAACACCAACGTTTCTGAGGCTGTTGACAGTGAGCTTTCTGAGCTTTCATTTAAAACCGTTAGCATTGTGCAAGCAAGTATGGGTAAATTCAAGACAAGTGATGCCTTAGAGGCCATTATCAATCTTGCAAAGCGCAGCAATAAATATATCGATGAAACCACACCTTGGGTACTTGCAAAGGACGAGGCTTCCCTGCCCCGTCTGCAAACTGTGCTTTACAACCTTATTGAAAGCATTCGCTTTATCGCAGTGCTGCTTACCCCCTTTATGCCTGACACTGCAAAGTCAATTCTAACTCAAATTAACTGCGATGTTTCTGATATTGACACTTTGGGGAGCTTTACAGGCTATGTAAGCGGCTCAAGTGTTGGAGTCGGCACACCGCTATTTAACCGCATTGACACCGCAAAAAAGCTGGCTGAAATCGAGGCTAGCCACAACGCAGCTGCACAATCTTAATTATCTAATTACCACTGGCATAAGGAGCGCATAAATGCAAAATATTTTCGATACCCATGCCCACTATGACGATGCTCGCTTTGACGAGGATCGCAGGGAGGTTCTATCCTCCATGCCCTCAAAGGGCGTATGTGGCATAATCAATATAGGCTGTACCCTTGAGAGGTCAGAAAAAAGCGTAAAGCTTGCTAAGGAATTTCCTCATGTGTATGCAACCGTTGGCATTCACCCTGAGGATGTTTATGACCTGCCCTCTGACTGGCTTGATAGGCTAAAGGCTCTTGCAAAACAGGAAAAGGTTGTTGCAATCGGTGAAATCGGGCTTGATTATCACTACGAGGGCTTTGATAAGGTGCTACAACAGCGCATTTTCGAGGAACAGCTTGCCCTTGCAAAGGAGATTGACCTTCCTGTTGTAATCCATAGCAGGGATGCCACTGCCGACACTATGGAAATCCTACACAGGCATACCCCAAAGGGAGTAATGCACTGCTTTTCAGGCTCAGCGGAAACAGCAAAAGAAGTCCTAGACCTTGGTATGTATATTAGCTTTACAGGAGTTTTGACCTTCTCAAATGCAAGACGTGCGATTGAAGCTTGCGCCGCAGTCCCGCTAGACAAGCTACTGCTTGAAACCGACTGCCCCTATATGGCGCCTGCTCCTTTTAGAGGCAAGCGATGTGACAGCTCAATGATTGAGCATATAGCCAACAAAATTGGTGAAATAAAGGGCATCACAGGGCAGCAGGTTGCGGATTCCTGCCTTGCAAATACAGCTACACTATTTGGGATTACGCTTTAGAAGTAAATTTAGAAGTAAATAAAAATCAACCCTGTCAAGCATATTACTTGACAGGGTTGATTTTTATTATATTTATTTCTACCTTGACGACTCAAGGATTGCATAATCGCCATCAGCACGCCTATATACTACGCTTGTCTGCCCACTTTCTGCATCCTCGAACATGAAAAACTCATGCCCTAGCATATTCATTTGCAGAATAGCTTCCTCAACTGTCATGGGGCGCATTACAAAGCTCTTGCGCTTAATGACGTTGTAGTGGGAAAGGTCGGGGATTGCTTCCTCCTCGTGGCTCTTTGTGCCAACGAAAGCTCCCTCACGAAGCCTCTTTTCAAGGCGAGTCTTGTTCTTGCGAATCTGACGAATAATCTTATCTACCACAGCATCGAGCGCATCATGCTTATCCGGCGCACTCTGCTCTGCACGGAAAATTAAGCTGTTGTATTTGACGGTAAGCTCCAGCGTAATTATATCCCTAATTGCGCTTATGGTGATTACAGCGTCTGCTTCGCTGCCGAAAAAGCGGTCTAGTCTTCTCAACCTGTTATTTGCATAGTCGGTAAACTCCTGATTAACCTGCACTTTTCTTGCTACAATTTTTAGGTTCATTTGAGTTCCTCCTTATATGATGTATATAAATTATATCATACTGAGGAAAAATTGCAACACAATATCAACATTTTAGGAAATAATTCAAGTTATATTTCCACCGAGGCATGTCTTGTCACATGACACCCTATATTGACCGCCACAGGCAACCCTGCAATATGGGTGGGGAATTGCTCAATATTTACCGCAAGGGCGGTAATATCCCCTCCAAAGCCTTGTGGCCCTATATCTGTGGAGTTTATGCTCTCGAGCATTCGCAGCTCAAGCCCCTCATAGAACTTATCAGCATTGCGCTTGCTCACATCCCTGCATAGCGCACGCTTTGCAAGGATTGCGGAGTACTCAAAGTCCCCTCCTATACCCACACCAACCACAATTGGGGGACAAGGATTGCTCCCTGCCAACTTCACAACATCCGTTACATAACTCACAATATCCTCCTCGCTTGCAGAAGGAGTAAACATTTTAAGCGCACTCATGTTTTCGCTGCCGAAGCCCTTTGGTGCAACCGTAATGCGCACCCTATCGCCTGGCACTATTCTTGTATGTATAACCGCTGGGGTATTATCCCCAGTATTAACCCTCCTGAAAGGGTCCTCCACTATTGAACAGCGCAAGTACCCTTGCGTGTAGCCTTTTGCCACGCCACGGTTTATATGTTCCTCAAGGTCACCGCCGAC
>CAZLMF010000131.1:0-3256 GCA_964560565.1 uncultured Oscillospiraceae bacterium | reverse complement strand
TAAACTTTTGCAAAATTTCACCGGCAATCCTTGTGCTCAAAACAAAGAAATCTGGGGTTACCGCTTCTTTGTTTATTACGATGGAATGACTCCCTGTTTCATAATTTACAGACATCATAAAATCCAGTGCGGACTGCACATCTGAAATGCAAATCTCATCACTGTTTACAATCGCTATTTCTTTTCCGTTGGTAGTAATTATCCTTATCTTCATGATAGTTTTTCTCCTTTCAGATTCCTGTTTATTGCTCCAAAAATAGTTCATTTTATAATATCATCCAACCTGACCGCTTTCCTATCAAACACTACATTTATGGGCTTCTTCTCTCGGAGCGGTAAAATATTGTTTTCGCTCATGGGTTTTATAATCATATGTGCAAAAAAGCCTTGATTTACAAGGCTTTTTCAAATTCTTATTCTTTTCGCCTTGGACTTATGTCAATCCAGACTTATGTCGGAGGTTTTTACTTTTTCGTATCGGGCTTTATGGGAGGCTTACGATCTGTAATCTCCATTTTTTTCTTTTCTCTTTCAATGATTTGGAATGCTTCTGTTTTGCTTCCTGTAGTGGATCGAATCGAGAAAGCAACGTTCACGATATGATCCGATATTCTTTGGAACGAAAACAGAACAGAATAAATGCTATTTGACACCTCGACAGGATACATCCCGGAACTTAGGCGTACCACATGTTTGTCACGTATAGAGGATATTGATGTGTTAATTTCCTTTTGTATAATAGAAATTTTCTCTAAATTTTGGGTTGTTCGTTTTGTGAATGCTTCAGACCCTAATTCGAACATCTCTGATATATTTTTATAGATTTGATCAAACTCAGCTTTGGTCTGCTCTAAAAACTTAACATCATTTTCTTTCATGTATTTGGTTTCTTTTATTATAAGCACTGCGTAATCTCCCAGTCGCTCAATATCGTTTGTTACATGATGCAATCCTCCGATAAGTTTCTCATCATCAGACGATTTAGTGACTGAGGAAATTTTAATAAAAAAGTTTGTGAGCTTATTTGTTAAAAAATCGATACGATCTTCAACTTCGGCGATTTTTTTACTTTCGCTCATATCTTCATTGACCAGTGAAGCAAAAGAGCGGTCAATGTTCTCCTTTGCGAGAATCAGCATATCGTACAACTCTTTTAACGCTTGCTCAATTGCAATCGCAGGAGTTTGCAGAAAACTCTCATCAATATATGAAACTTCTTCCAGATTCTTTTCCTTATCTTTCACAAGCCTTGTCGTTAAATCTACTAAAGGATCAATAAATACGAGCAATGCTAAGGTGTAAATAGTATTATAAACCAGGTTGAAAGTTGCAAGGCTAAACTGGGGTTTTCCAGGGAATAGCCCTTCAAACACGTTGATAATGGGTGCTCTGAAAATAATCAGGATAACTGTAAATACTGCCGCGCCAATTATGCTTGTAACTAGATGAAATAATGCGATACGCTTTCCTTTGGCATTCGTGGTCAAAGATGCCATAATCCCGTCGCTGCATGTGCCGATATTTGCTCCCATCACTAAAAAGAATGATTGATCTATATTGTTAATTACTCCTGTAGCCAGAAAAGCGATAAAAACACCAGTTGCAGCCGTAGATGACTGAATGATGGCTGTAAAAAGAATACCTAATATCACAAGTAAAATGGGATTTTGCATAATTCCATATTTAAAGACTTTGGAGAGTTGAATGCTAAGTGTTGAATCCGATCCGCCAATTGCGAGTTCCATCACTTCAAGTCCGATAAAAAGCATTCCAAATCCTATTAAAAACGGTGCGATTTTATTAAGGAATTCGTTATTTGTGGTAAAGACAATGATAACACCGACAAATGCAACCGCTGCAAAAACAGCGCTAATGCTAAAGCCGCCTTTGCTGATACCTGACAGAGCAAATATATAAGCTGTAAGGGTAGTCCCTACTTTTGCGCCTAAAATAAAACCTGAACCTTGCTTGACAGTTACAACATTCGCATGTGCAAGTCCGACTGTCATGATCGAAGATGCTGAAGAAGATTGAACAAGTGCGGTCGCCCCAATTCCAATCCCGTAATTAACGACCCTGTTTTTGTCCACTTTTTTGAAAAGATTTCGTATTCCTGATCCTGCGCTTTGTTCCAAGCCAGAGCTCATCTGCTTCATGCCAAACATGAACACAGCGACTCCGCCTAACATAAGTAGTAAGTTCATTAATATTTCCACTACATTTCTCCTTTGCTGTTACACTTTGTTCTTTATTTCTTTATTTCTTTATATATAGTTGACAACACGCCTTAACGTGAGGAGTGCAGATTTTTTAATTACAACAGCCGCACATTGTCGGTATCTGCTGTACCAAGACTCCCCTGTTCAAGTGTTCCCCGAACAGCAAAATCTTTCATTAACCCTAAAGCCTCTAACTTTCCAAGTGTATTCATTTATTATCATCAGCCACGACAAAACTTCTGTTATTACACAACACTGAACAAGCTGGAATTTATCGTTCTTTTTTCAGATAAACCATATCAACCAGTTGTATGCCATTTTCAAAAATTGGGTGGGCGTAATTATCTGTAAAAAAGTTCTTTACTCTATGTAATTCTGTAAAGCCGCAGTTATTATAAAAAGAAAGGGCCGAGGGAACGTCACCAGTTCCGACAAGCATTGTATTACAATCGGTGTAATGTGAAAACAGAAAATCTATCAGTCTTTTTCCATAACCCTTTCGCTGACAATCAGGCATAACCGCAATGTTCTTAAGCTCATAAATGCCGTCCGCCCCTTTAGTAACCACGCATTCGGCTTTTACTCCATTATCGTCCATAATAAACATTTCACCACGTTCAAGGTACTTGTCTATCATGCTTTCTTGTTCGTCAGCCAATAAAAGCAAGTCGATATGTGCTTTCTTATCGTTTAATACTTTCCTAATATTCACAATAAGACACCACCTAAAAAAATATCATCACAATCAGCACTACGGCTAATATACATATTAACATATCTAATCCATGATGACTAGTCTTTTTTTACGACTTATTATACCACATCTAACTTGAGCACACAACCTTAGAAAATTCATAAATACATCTATCCTGTCCATTCGTGAACACTAATATCTAACCTGACCACTTGACTATCAAAAAACCGCCTTTATGGACTTATTCCCGTGAAGTAAAAATCAGACGATTTTGAGAGCTATTCTTTCATTTTAACTATACAGAGCCAAAAGAATCAATAAATTGCGAAAAATACTTGCCGCA
>CAZLMF010000130.1:0-3325 GCA_964560565.1 uncultured Oscillospiraceae bacterium | reverse complement strand
AAAATAAGTCGAGTCAAATAATCACGGAGGTGATGAAATCGCCTAAAAGAGCAGTGCAATTAATTTTATTATTCACGTTTGGCGGAGTATGCTATGGTGCTATGGAGATTTTATGGAGGGGATTTACCCATTGGACAATGGCGGTTCTTGGGGGTGTATGCTTTGTTGTTATAGGGGTGCTTAATAGCAGGTTTAGGGAGGATATGCCATTATGTTCCCGTATGGTGATTTCAACTTTCGTTATATCCACAGGGGAGTTTATAACGGGGGTAATCGTTAATATATGTCTTAATTGGTCTGTATGGGATTATAGCTTGATGCCATATAATATATTCGGTCAGGTGTGCTTAAAATGGTGTATGATATGGTTTTGGCTCTCACTGGTTGCAATAGTGCTTGATAGCTGGCTGAGATATAAATGGTTTGGGGCGTCAAAACCAAGATATAGAATTTTTTAAGAAGTGAAAAGCCCCTGCAAGCAATATGCTTGCAGGGGCTAATGATTATATTATTGCTGTACGTCTCGTCTTAGATAGTATTTCTTCATCATATCCCGCAGAGTTTCAGCTTGTGAGGACATTTCTTCGCTTGATGCAGCACTTTCCTCAGCTGTAGCAGCTGTGGTTTGTACAACGCTCGCAATTTGCTCAACACCTGTGGTTACTTGGTGCATAGCTTCAGCTTGCTCCTCGGAAGTACGTGCAATTTCGTTAATAAGCTGATTGGTAAGCAGGGATTTTTCCATTCCATCGTGCATGGTTTTAGCTGTTTCCTTAGCAATCTTTGTACCGCTTGAAACAGCAAGGATTGAATCCTTGATAAGCGATGCGGTGGTTTTAGCAGCTTGAGCGGACTTGCCTGCAAGGTTTCTAACCTCGTCTGCAACAACTGCAAAGCCCTTGCCTGCCTCGCCTGCCCTTGCCGCTTCAACAGCAGCGTTAAGAGCAAGGATATTGGTTTGGAATGCTATATTTTCAATGGTTTTAATAATCGTAACTATCTGGCTGGATTTTTTCTCAATCTCATTCATTGCTGCAAGCATCTGATCCATCTCACCGTTGCTCTTTTCAAGCGCTTGGGTAGCCGAGTTGGAGTGTTCATTTGCTTGACGGGCGTTTACTGCGCTTTCCTCAATCTTGTGAGCAACTTCTGTAAAGGATGCGGACAGCTGCTCAAGAGAGCTTGCTTGCTCGGTAGAGCCTTGAGAAAGTGACTGTGCACCTGCAGATACTTGGTTTGAAGCGTCGGCTAACAGAGTAGAGATTTCCCTAATATCGCCGTAGTTTGCGTTCATCTCGTCAAGAATTGCCTTGATTGCTTCACCGATAGGAATATAGTCACCCCTGTACTGGTATGTGATAAAGAAGCTTACATTGCCCTTTGCCATTTCCTGAAGCAAGTAGGTGAGTTCGTCAACCATCTTGAAAAGATAACCCTTTGAGGAGTGAATAGACTCAACAAGGCTGCCGATAGCGGAATCATTGGGCACAAGGGTAAACTCATTGGTAAGAATGCCCTGAGAGAAACTTGTCAGCTCGTCCTTTATAATATTTATTGGCTTTATCATTGCCTTGTTAATGTATATTATAAGAAGAACAAGAAGGGAGATAACAATTACAAAGTTGATACCAGTGCCAATTGTAACAATTAAAAAGGTAAAGTTTAGCTCATCGCATTGTATAGAAATTCTATCTGTGTAGGTGTTTAGAAGACTATTGCTGCTGTTAAAAACAGAGGATGCATTATCGGTAAAATCGCTGCTGAAAACAATAGTCGTTGCTTCTTTGGTATTGCCACTCAGAGCGGCGGATACTGCGGATTCAGAGAGCTTTGAAATCATAGATACGGAGCTTGAAATACTATTAAGATCGTTAGTTTCTTGCTCAGTAAGCTCAAGATTTTTTATAGAGTCGTATGCAGTTTGAGCTGAATCCTTATTCTTTTCGGCAAGCCATGAGTCATAGTAATAAGTATCCCCCGAGGATGCATATGTACGAAGCTCAGAATTCATGTATGAGGTTGTAAACACTATCTCCTCAATGCCGATAGCCATCTCATATTTGCTATTTTCAAGATTGCTGATTTTACCGTTTAGGTATACAGTATAAGCAGCTAAAACCGCACTTGACGCAATAAAGGTGATACTGGCAATACACATTAGTCGGATCATAAATGTCTGGCTTTTAAATAGTTTCTTTGTAAATTGTAACACTTTGCTAATAATTTTTTTTATCATAATCCTCACATCCCTAACTTGGTTTATGAATTAATATTATCACCAAAAAGTCAAATAGTCAAGTTTTTCGACAGCGTTTTTTGTTGAAAACTTACAGAGTTTAAACATGCAAGATTGCCAATTCACAGAAAGTCTAAAAGTAGCAATGTTTGGTGATTAAACGATTACAATTTGCACTTATAAAAGGCTAATTTGCAGCGTTTTCTTATTCTCACTTCTGAAAGTATTCACAATTTGTTAATAAAAAGTATTTCCTTGACTAAAGAATTGCGAAGCAGGTAATGATATAATGAAAAATAAGATACTAATATAGAATGGAAAACGCAAAATTTACATTGGTATACATTGGTATACATTGGTATACATTGGTGTGCAAATATAATATTGACTATTCCTATGTCTTTTGTTAATATTATAACGTGGCAGCGATAAGAGCTGCATTTATATGATAATGTACATGGTAATGTATATAAATTAGCAAATAAGGAGCTATTATAAGCTATAAAGCGGTAAAACGCTGGATTTAGCAATGAAAGGTAAGGTTTATATGAGCGACATGAATACCACTACTAAAAATATAGTAATAGTGGGTGCAGGCTATGCTGGCATACTTACTGCAAAAAAGCTTGCGAAGAAATTCAAGAAGTTTGAGAATGTCAATGTGACAATCATCGACAAAAACCCATTCCATACAATGCTGACGGAGTTACATGAGGTCGCAGCAGGGAGAGTTGACGAAAATAGCATAAAGGTAAGCTTAAAAAAGGTTTTTGCAGGAAGAAAAGTTTCAGTAAAGCTTGATACTGTGACCTCTATTGATTTTAGCGGCAAGGTTGTGTTGGGAAAAAGTGAAAATTACCCATACGATTACCTTGTAATAGCGGCAGGCTCAAAGCCTACCTATTTTGGCGTTGAGGGAGCGCAGGAGCACTCTTATAAGCTTTGGTCTTATAATGACGCTATAATCCTAAGAGAGCGCATTGAGGACTGCTTTAGGCGCGCGCAATGCGAAACTAACCCCGACGAAAAGAAAAAACTTTTATCGTTTTATATAGTTGGTGCAGGCTTTACAGGTGTCGAGATGGCAGG
>CAZLMF010000129.1:0-3330 GCA_964560565.1 uncultured Oscillospiraceae bacterium | reverse complement strand
CCTCTTATGATGCTAGGGGTTGGGGTAACGCTTATCAGCATAGTGATTGCATTTATAAGATATTATAAAAAGGATATTTCAGCATAGAATTATTAATATAAAAAGGGAGTTTTTCCGAGAAAAAGCTCCTTTTTTTGTTGTAATATTGACCAAATTAATTTTTAAGGCGTGTAAACTTGATTTTTCCACAAAAATTGGGTATAATGATAGTAACAAAGCTTATCAACAACATAATTTTTACTTTGAATAAATATAAGCTTTGCGAAGATTGGCTTTTGCGTGCTTGGAAAAGCATCAAGATTACATAAGCGTCACCAGTTTAATCTATTACAACGTGTAGCTTATCGATGACTAGCGCAAAACGGTTATCGATACCCTGCGCTTTATTTTGTGCTTAAGCCTTACGCCAACTGACGCCTTTGAGTGTATGGGAGGATTGTTCTATGTTTACCAAAAACGAAACCATCAATTACGGTAGTAACGGTGTTTGCGAAATCGTTGATATCACTGTTAAAGAGTTAAACGGGACAGATATTGAATACTACGTTCTAAAACCTGTTTATGATACTAATGCCACAATTTATGTGCCGACTAAAAGCGAAAAACTAATTGCTAAAATGCGTCGTGTTTTGACTTGCGATGAGCTGATGGAGCTTATGCGCACCTTGCCAGACGAAGAAAACACCTGGATTGACGATGACCGCGCCCGTCAGGATAGCTACAGAAAAATTATTAGCAGCGGCGATAGACGTGATATGATAGGGCTTATTAAGAGCATCTATACCCATAAGCAAAAGCAGGTCGCAAACGGCAAAAAGCTGCGTGCTATTGATGAAAAGGCAATGAAGGACGCTGAAAAGCTCGTTTACAATGAGTTTGCCCTAGTACTTGATATTAAGCCTGATGAGGTGCTTGATTTCATTACCAATCAGCTTGAAACACAACCGCAGTAAATACCATTGAAAAAGACGCTAAGCCACAAGCTTGGCGTTTTATTGTTTTTTCAAAGAAATTGACATTTAATGCAATGGTGCGTATAATTAAGCTAACAGATAATTTAGAATTACTACAAAGGAGAATGTTTATGTCTAAGATTGATTTAGTAAGGGCAGAAATGATGGCAGCGATGAAAAACAAGGATTCCGCGCGCAAGGAGGCGCTTTCAATGCTGCTTTCACAGCTAAAGAATAAGTTCATTGACAAGCGTGCAGACCTTACCGAGGAAGAAGAAAACGCTGTCGTTTACAGTGAAATTAAACAAGCACAGGAAACCATAGAGACTACCCCTGCGGATAGAACGGAGATCATCGAGGATTGCAAGGTAAAAATCGCAGTTTACTCTGAATTCGCTCCTAAGCGCATGGGAGAGGATGAAATTCGCAAGGCAATAGGTGAGGTGCTTGCAAGTCTTGGGCTTGATAAGCCCGAGGCAAAGGATAAGGGGCGCATAATGAAAACTCTTATGCCACTCACTAAGGGGAAAGCTGACGGAGCATTGGTCAATATACTTGTTGGCGAGCTGTTCGAGTAGTTCATAATTATTTAACAACAAAAGCTGCTTAAAGTGCAACTTTTGTTGTTTTTTTATCATATCCTAGTATTTTTATTAGATTACTCTGAAAAAAGTTATCCAATATGAGAATAAAAACGCTCCTTGTGACTTTCCTGTGACAAGAAGCCTTTATTATAAAGATACAAATTGGTGAAGAACTTTTTCTTTATCATGAAAGGTGTGAAATATATGTTTAAAAAAATCATTTCAATAGTTACTGCTTTTGGTATTTTTATCAGCAGTATGAGCCTTGGTGCAGTTGCAGACGATGCAAATACAATCAGTGTAATAAAGTATGTCCAAAAATATAGCCAACCCCAATCTACATCGATTGATTTAGGCGATCCGTTTGAGTATAATGCTGTTATCTTTGAGAATTTGGAAATCGGCATGGACTCAGAGGGACCTGTTGCAGTAAAGGGCAACGGCAATCTAAGAGATATAGACACTAAAAACTTCCCTGTTGGCAAGGATAAGGTTTCTGCAATAGTGGGAGGCACCTCCACACTTAATAACCTAAACAAAAAGAATGTTGTGCTGACAAAGCGTGCAAGTAACGCTAATGATAGCGACAATGGGAATATAAACACAGGTGCGGTAGGCACTATGCATATCACAGCTGATAATGCGGAAATAGCAAAGCTTAATGCTTGGTTTGACAGTGCAAACGCACAAACTCTTACTTACCTAAACCTAGCCAAAAGCTATGCGGATCAGGTTACCGACCTTTCTTCCAATACTGAAATTAACTTCTTAAAAATTATGACCGGCAATAATACTTATGTACTTGTTGCAAAGTTTGAAAGCGGCGCAATTAATGTTGTTGGAGATCACATTTTAGATACTCTGCATTCTTCTGCGAACAGTAACAACTGCGAGCAGATTATCCTATATTCAGATAGCTACAATTTTACTTGGAGTTCAAACTCTAAATTTCAAAATTCCTTTGCTGATAAAGTTGTTTTTGCGCTGCCTAATGCAACTTCGGTTCTTATAAACCTGACTGTTAGCGCAAGCTTTTTAGCTCCTAATGCAAATGTCACCTTAGAAAAGGAAATCGAAGGCTTAGTTGTCGCAAAGAATTTGACTGCAACAAAAGCTGAGCTTCACTTTATCAAGTGGAAGCGCCCTAAAACCATGACTTATGGTTTCGAGTTTAGCAAAGAGTTCGAGGGCGGACTAAAAGAGGGCGAAAGCGCAACCTTTACAGTTTCCGGCGATAAGCTACCTGCTGATTACGATGCAACAAGGATTGTTACTAAGGGCAACCAAGATATTAGCTTTTACGGTTTGCCTGCCGGTGAATATACTGTAACAGAGAGCGATGCTCCCGCGCGTTTTGCGGCAAAGAACTTTACGGTTTCAGTTGGTAAGGACGGCACTGTGTTTAGTGCTGAAGTCATTGATGGCAAGCTTACAAACTGTGTGCATAGTTTTAGCTTTATAAAGTATGGTTTTACTGATAGCACTGCTGCGCTTGCAGGCGCTATATTTACGCTGACAGATGTAAATGATGACACGAATACCTTTACGGAAACATCTGGTGAGGATGGTGTTGTGAGCTTTAGCGGAATGCACCCGGGCAGATATGAGCTTGTTGAGGCAAGCGCACCCGACGGGTTTGAGCCCTTTGCAGGTAAGGTTTATGTAACTGTAAGTTCCGATGGCAATATCCTATTTAAAAACGAACAGGGAGATGTTATAGACGGTGTGTCTGCTATGGAAAGCAGCTTTGTGAATCATACCTCTAATACTACTGAGACCTCTAATACTACTGA
>CAZLMF010000128.1:0-3358 GCA_964560565.1 uncultured Oscillospiraceae bacterium | reverse complement strand
AATCAAACCTGCCCATCGTGATTTGTCAGATTTTGCGACCTTTGCATATCCATAACCGGGCAAATCCACTATGTTTATGTTTTCAAGTGTGTAAAAGTTGATTGTTGCGGTTTTCCCGGGCATAGCGGACACCTTTGCAAGGGCTTTGCGGTTAAAAATCTTATTTATAAGGGAGGACTTCCCAACATTTGAGCGCCCCGAAAAGGCTATCTCCATACCCTCTGAGGGAGGTAGCTGAGAAAAAAGCCCGTAAGACCTATCAAATTGAGCGCTGTTAAAGTTCATGTTTCCTCCAAACTAGCAATTTGCACCTATTGCGCAATGTGTTTCTGTGGTATTCGCAAGCAGTTCCTGTGGTATAGCAGGAACCTCATCGGGCACAGCGGTGATTACAACAGGCTGTACAAGCGCATTTTCTATCACATCTGTCATATGCCCTGCATAGACAAACTTTAAGTTGTCCTTTACTATATCGTCAATTTCAGATACGTCTGCCATGTTGTCCTTTGGTATAATAACAGTTTTAATGCCTGCCTTATAGGCCGCCATTGTTTTTTCACGCAGTCCTCCTATGGGGAGCACCTTACCATGCAATGTTACCTCACCTGTCATTGCTACTTCACGTTTAATAGCTCTGCCTGAAAGCGCTGAGATAATTGCAATTGTCATTGCAGTTCCCGCAGAAGGACCGTCTTTTGGAACTGCGCCCTCGGGTGCGTGAATATGAATGTCCTTATCCTTGTAGAACATGGGATTGATATTGTGCTGGGTTGCTACATTTCTTACATAGCTTACAGCAATTTTTGCAGATTCACGCATTACCTCGCCCAGACTGCCTGTAAGCTCTATTTTGCCAGTGCCTTCTAGTATTAAAACCTCAATTGGCATTATTACACCGCCGACGGAAGTCCATGCAAGTCCGTTTACAACGCCGACTTCATCATTTTCGCTTACAAGGTCGGGTAGGTACTTCTTAGGGCCTAGGTATCCTTCTATATTCTTAACAGAAATGGTCACCTTAATCTTATCACCTGAGACAATTTCCTTTGCAGCCATTCGGTAAAGCTTTGCTATAGTGCGCTCTAAGCGCCTTACACCAGCTTCACGGGTATAGCTATCAATAAGGGCATAAGCAGCATTGTCTTGAATTTTTGCGATTGATGCTTTAAGTCCATGCTTTTTTAACTGTTTTGGTATTAGGTGACGTTTAGCAATTTGGTATTTTTCCTCACGAGTGTAGCTTCCAATCTCAATTATCTCCATACGGTCTAGTAAAGGAGCTGGTATTGAATCAAGGGAGTTTGCTGTTGTGACAAATAATACGTCGCTTAAATCAAATGGTACTTCAATATAATGATCCCTAAACTCAATGTTTTGCTCGCTGTCAAGGACTTCAAGCATTGCCGCAGACGGATCGCCCCTGAAGTCGTTGGACATCTTATCAATTTCATCAAGTAAGATAAGGGGGTTGTTGCTCTTTGCGGTTTTTATTGCGTTGATAATTCTGCCTGGCATTGCGCCTATGTAGGTCTTGCGATGACCTCTTATGTCGGATTCGTCACGCACGCCGCCAAGTGATATGCGTGCATACTTCCTGCCCAGTGCGTTTGCAATTGAGCGCCCGATTGAGGTTTTACCTACACCGGGAGGCCCCACAAGGCATATTATCTGCCCCTTAACATCGGGGGTTAGCGCGCGCACAGCTAGAAGCTCAAGTATGCGTTCTTTAACCTTTTTAAGCCCGTAATGGTCTTTATCCAGGTTCTTTTGTGCTTTAACAATGTCAAGCTTATCCTTCGTGGATTTATTCCAAGGAAGCTCTAAGCAGGTATCAAGATATGTGCGAATAACTGTCGCTTCATGGGAGGAGGGTGGCATCTTTAGCAGCTTATCCGCTTCCTTATAAAGCTTGTCGTATACCTCATCGGTGAGTTTAAGCCTGCTTATACGCTCAAAGTAGTCGTAAATCTCATCACCTATACCATCGTTATCCCCTAACTGAGTAGAGATAACACGCATTTGCTCACGCAGGTAATACTCACGTTGATTTCTATCGATTTGCTCTTTCACTTCATCGTGAATTTGCTGTTCAAGCACCAATATCTTTGTTTCATTTGCTAAAATTGCAATTAAGCCTTCCAAGCGTTTTGGTGTGTCTGAAAGTTCAAGCAATTTTTGCTTATCCGAAACTGACAACACAATATTAAATACAATGTTATCAAAAATCTTTTGTGGGTTTTCCTCACCAAGTACGCTATTCATTAGCTCCTTGGGCATCTTAGGGGAAGCATTACAGTATCGCTCAAACACCTTCTTTGTCATTCTAACTAGAGCGGTATATATAGGCGAATTCTCCTCCTGTGCATCGGACTCAACAAGCTCTACTACATTTGCTTCAAGGAACGGGTCACGGCTTGTGACTTCATCTAGCCTTGCTTTATATATTCCCTCTACAAGAATTCTTGTAGCATTCTCGGCCGTTTTAAGCACCTGTCTTATTTCAGCGACAACACCTATTTTGTAAATTTCATTTGTATCGGGATCGGAGGTGACCATGTCCTTTTGAGTGACAAGAAATATGCGCCTGTCCTTGGACATCGCTTCTTTAATTGCGGATATAGAGCGCTCCCTGCCAACATCAAAGTGCATTACCATGCCAGGGAATATGACAAGCCCTCTCATTGCAAGAGCCGGTATATTTTTTATATTGTTTTCTTTTGTTCTCATTTAAATCATCCTTATCATGCTTATATATAACAATGTAATTTGCATTATGCAAACTTTCATACTTGTAAAGTCTATTATAAAGAATAAAGCAGAATAATGCAACAACATTCACAAACTTCCATAAAGCATTTAGATATTATGGCTAATTCACTGCATGAAACGCCTTGTCTTTTTAGCAAGAAAACCCTCCCGTTTAACGGGAGGGTTTATTTTTGCTTTATTATACTACGCTTTTCTTGGATGAGCGTTTCTTTTCTGTGGACTTCACTACTGGCTTTCTTGAATAGTCATGCTCTAGTGAAGGCTTGCCACTTCCGTCAACACATTCAGGAGTAACGGTAATCTTTGCGATTGTGTGGTCGCTAGGAGCATCGTACATAACCTGTGTCAACAGCTCTTCCATAATTGTTCGCAGTCCGCGAGCGCCCGTCTTGCGCTCAAGCGCCTTATTAGCTATTAGGCTAAGCGCTTTATCCTCAACATCTAAGGTAACATCATCAAGCTCAAATAACCTCTTGTACTGCTTTAGAATTGCATTCTTCGGCTCTGTAAGTATCTTTACAAGTTGTGCTTCATCAAGCTCACTTAAAACAGTCACAACTGGAAGTCTGCCAACAAGCTCAGGAATTAA
>CAZLMF010000127.1:0-3377 GCA_964560565.1 uncultured Oscillospiraceae bacterium | reverse complement strand
GTTGGATTTGATGGCCTTCCTAAAATTCCAGGCATTCAGGAATAATATACAAATAGCAAAAATGCAGAGAGTGTATACTCTCTGCATTTTTTTTAGCTCTTATCCCCAGGCTTAAAGATAACTGAAACCAGCAGCCCAAACACCACCGCCGCTGAAATTCCTGCCGCTGATGCGGCAAATCCTCCCGTGAATGCGCCAAGCAGTCCATCCTCTATAACCGCTTCCTTTACCCCTCTTGCAAGGGCATTGCCAAAGCCCGTAAGAGGCACTGTCGCTCCTCCACCTGCAAATTCCACAAGGGGTTCATATAAGCCAAGAGCACCTAAAATCACACCTGCTACCACATAGCAAACCAGTATTCGAGCAGGAGTAAGCTTTGTGTAGTCTATTAAAATCTGCCCCACTGCGCAAAACAATCCTCCCACAATGAAAGCTCTTGCGTATTCCATAAATGTATCCATCTTGTACCCCCTTATTGTGCGGTATTTGAAATATGAACAGCATGGGCAATCCCCGGTATGCTTTCTCCTTGCTGGGTGGAGGTAGGGGACATCAGCGCACCTGTTGCCACAAAAAGCACATCTTTAAGTGCACCACTTTCAACCTGCTTTAGTATATATCCGCATAAGACGCTTGCAGAGCATCCGCAACCCGAGCCTCCTGCGTGGACATCCTGACTAGCACGGTCGTATAGCATTAAACCACAATCATTATGCCTTTGGGAAATGTCAATTCCATCACGCATAAGCAGTTCACGAAGTAAGTCAGTGCCTACTTGACCTAAATCCCCCGTAAGTATAAGATCAAAACTTTCGGGTGTTTGCGAGGAGTTTGAAAGATGCTGTAAAATAGTATCATAGGCGGCAGGCGCCATTGCAGCGCCCATATTATTTGTATCTTTTATGCCGAGGTCCTGTATCTTTCCAATGGTGACTGCTCGAATAAAGGGTGATTTCTTGCCTGTATTTAACACTACTGCCCCCGATGCGGTGGCTGTCCACTGGGCGGTGGGAGTGCGCTGACCGCCATATTCAAGGGGTAGGCGAAACTGCCTTTCTGCCGAGCAAAAGTGCGATGAGGTTATTGCCATTGTATTAAGCGCAAGGGAGTTATCCACAAAAAGAGCCGCCATTGCAAGGCTTTCCGCCATGGTGGAGCATGCTCCGTACAGCCCTACAAAGGGAATATCAAGGTCACGCAAGCCAAAGGTTGAAGCAATGCCTTGATTGAGCAAATCCCCTGCAAACAGCACATCAATATCCGCAGGGGAAAGCCCTGCCTTTATAAGCGCCTTGCTAGCTGCATCCTTTTGCATTCGGCTTTCTGCTTTTTCCCAAGTCTGCTCGCCAAAGGTTGTATCGTCGCATACAACGTCAAAGTGCTCGGCAAGGGGGCCTTCCCCCTCCTTTTTTCCTACAACTGACGCATAAGCCGCCACACTCGGAGGTGTGGTTAACTCAATAGTATTTCTGGCAATTCGTTTTGACATTTATCTGCCTCCTATACAAGCTTGAACATATAGATTACTACGCCGTATATTACTGATGCGGTAATGCCATATACTATTACAGGCCCTGCTATGAGAAACATTTTTGCTCCAAGACCCATCACATACCCCTCTGACTTAAACTCATGGGCAGGGGACACCATTGCATTTGCAAAGCCTGTTATAGGCACAAGAGTTCCTGCCCCTGCATGCTTTGCAATTTTATCGTATAAGTGAAGTCCCGTGAGCAGTGCGCTTGTAAAAACAAGGGTAATTGACGTTACAGCTCCCGCATTTCGCTCATTAAGTCCTGCGTTGGCATAAAGGTTTGTCAGCAGTTCACCTATGGTGCAAATAAGCCCACCAATTAGAAAAGCTTTAAGGATATTAACCACGCTTTTTGAGTTTTTTGACGCTTTTTTAGTTAGCTTATCATATTCTTTTGCGGTTAAATTCATAATAGCCACTCCTTAGTAATTTTACTTATTTTATCCTCGCACAATGGCTATTATACATATTTTCTTGCAATTATAACCCACACAAATGTAAAACAAAATGCCTATCTGTATAATTCCTTTTGAGTTATACAGATAGGCAAATATTATATTGAATTTTACTAGCTTACAACTGAGGATTCAACTGTTTTTGCTTTTTTAAGTTTTGCAGTCTGTCTTTGAGCCATTACAAGCTCAAAATATGTGCCCTGCTTGTGCATAAGCTCCTCATGCGAACCCACCTCCGCAAGCTTGCCCTTGTCAAGGACAATAAGCCTATCAGCGCCGGATAAGGTAGAAAGCCTATGAGCAATCGCAATAGTGGTGCGCCCCTTAATGAGCCTTGCAAGTGCATCTTGAATAGTGCGCTCGGTCTGGGTATCAAGGGAAGCTGTCGCCTCGTCTAGGATAAGAATCTTCGGGTCATGCAAAATTGCCCTTGCAATGGCAACTCTTTGACGCTCTCCCCCTGACAAGGTATGCCCCTTGTCACCCACATGTGTGTTGTAACCATCGGGCAGGCGCACAATAAAGTCGTGGCAGCTTGCAATCTTTGCAGCTTTGATAATCTCCTCAAAGGTGGCATCGGGCTTTGCGTAGCGAATATTATCAATGACAGAACCGTTGAAAAGGAAGGTTTCCTGCAATACTACACCCACCTGTGAGCGCAGTGACTGCTGAGAAATATTGCGAATATCAACTCCGTCAATGTAAATTGTGCCTCCTGTGACATCGTATAGGCGCATTATGAGGTTGGTAAAGGTGGACTTTCCAACGCCGGAATGCCCCACAAGCCCAATCATCTCACCCTGCTTAATCTCGCAGGAAATATCCTTTAGTACAGGGTTATAAGCCTTATAGCCAAAGAATACATTTTCAAACTTTATGTCGCCCTTGATATCAAGGTCAACAGATGTATCATGGTCGCTTACCTCACCTTGCTCGTCAAGGACTTCAAACACCCTGCCTGCAGCAACACTTGCCTCAGACAGCGCACGAGGAATTCGCACCATCCAGTATAAAGGTTGGTAAATCATTGCAACATAGGTGGTGTACTGTATAAGCTCACCCAGCCCGATTTCCTTGCCAAGCACCATTTCGCCGCCAAAGTATAGCACTGCTAGCTCCCCAAGTCCTATTACAAACCACATCATTGGTATTATGAGGTACCATATCGTTTCGGCATGGGCGCTGCTTTTTGACCATTTAAGGGAGATTTCATTGTATTTTTCGATTTCCCTTTTTTCATTGCCGTAGGTTTTTACCACACGGATACCGTTTAATATATCATGCAAAAGAGAGCTTGCTCTGGAATTATGCCTCCAAACCTTGCCGTAGCGAATGGAAATGACGTTAAACGCCCTAGCGGAGATAATTAGCACTATCGGCACAGGTAT
>CAZLMF010000126.1:0-3418 GCA_964560565.1 uncultured Oscillospiraceae bacterium | reverse complement strand
TTGTTTTATTCCAAGGTTTCTGCAAGTTTATTGTATAGCTGTTTTGTGCTTTCGCTACTGCGAAAGCTTATGTATATATCCTTCTTGTTTGATCGTTCAATCTTTTGTATGTTTTCTCTGATATTTCTGTTTTAATAGTTATCATAATTAGTCTATTATATTTCTGCATAAAAAACAAGATGATAAACTTCGAAAAGAAATTTATCATCTTGTAGTGGTATGCCCGACAGGATTCGAACCTGCGACCTATAGAGTCGGAGTCTATCGCGCTATCCAGCTGCGCTACGGGCACATATATTTCATAGCTTAACAATTATATCACCGCTTTGCCCCAATTTCAAGGGCAAGCGGTGGTTTTCGCTATCTTATACGCCTTTTTCATAGAGGAACGCATTTCCCTGCTTGCCATTGCGCTTTACTGCGCCCATGTGATTCATAATATTAAGCGTAACTTGCGATAGGGACCGCGAAATCCCTGCATGTTTGGCAAAATCCTTCGTGGTAAAGCTTTGGGGCAAGGTGCTAGGGATAAGCGCTGCATAGCCATAAGCACCCTCTATGTAAAGCTCCTCAACAATTCCAACAGGGACTCTGTCACAGCGGGATGAGCCCTTTTTCTTGTCCTTGCTCCAACCGTTTAGATAGCGGTATTCCTCAATATCAAGCATGGTTATGCAAATGCGAAGGTTCGGGTGCGCAAGCTGCTGTTTGATTTTATATAGCTCAGGGAAAATCGCATACGGTTTGCCTTTCTTAGGGGACTTGCGGCGGTTAGTTGCCTCGCCGGTTTCCTCGTCAATCCAGATAAGCCACTTTGTACTGGGGATTGGGTAAACCACTGTCACCCTTGCCACTTCCAAAAAGGCATCGAGCTTTCGGCGGAGCTTATCAAAGGCTCTGGTTTGTATTTCTATTATTCCGTTTTCACCGACTATATCCGCAACAAAGCCACCAATTTTCGTTTCGTGACTTTGCTCATAAGGCTCAAAATAGTACTTTAGTATAGCGTGCAGGGATTTCTCGCCCAGTGTGCCTATCCCGTTTTGCCCACGCTTAAGCCCTATTGCCCTTTCGCAAGCCTGCTCGAATAAAAGCTTATCCACTGTTCACCCTCCACTGCGATAAGTCGCTGTAATATAATATTACCGCGGCAAGGGTATATCACTCTTGCCGCGGCTGGGTTCTACCTATCTTCTCGGTAATACGACGCACCCAGTGCCGCCGGTGCGCTATTCTCCTTACGCTTTCTAAGGGAGATAAACATCAGCATAAGTATCGTTACAACATATGGCACCATATCAAGCAGCTGAGAGGGAAATGAAATCTCTGCACCAAAAATCGGTATTGATACACCTTGCAGCTTAAAGCCAATCCCTCGCAATGCTCCAAAGAAATATGCGCCGAATATTGCGTTTAGTGGATTCCATGTGCTGAATATTACAAGGGCAACCGCTATCCAGCCGATGCCTGCAGTCATATCGTCCGTCCACTTAGGCACGAATACAAGGGATAGATAACCGCCGCCAAGTCCACATAGCATTCCCCCTGCAATGACGTGAATGTACTTATATAGACTTACTCTTATTCCGCTTGCGTCAGCCGCTGCCGGATTTTCGCCCACTGCACGCATATTAAGACCAAATCGAGTTTTCGCAATATATAAATAGCTTATTATAGCAATGACTAAAGCAAAATGAGCGTATATGCTTTGGTTGAATATCATCTTGCCAATTATCGGAATGTTGGTGAGAAAAGGAATGTTAATGGAGCGCAGGGGCATTACAACGCTTTCAGGAAGAGCGACCATGGAAAGTGATACCGTTCTTCCTGCCTCAGCAATGAAGTTTTGTCCGCCGATAACATTAGCAAGTCCAACTCCGAATATGGTCAGAGTAAGCCCTGTTACAATCTGATTGCCGTGGAGTGTAATCGTGACAATCGCATATATCAGCGCGCCAAAGCCACCTGCAAGAGCTGATGCAATTATAGCAAGCAAGGGGTTGCCTGTGTTATACCCTATTTTGAAGCCCATTACCGCCCCAAGGAGCATCATTCCCTCTATACCGAGGTTTTGATTGCCCACCTTCTCGCACATTATACCGCCGACAGTTGCAAAAAGCATAGGTGTACCCATTTGAACAGCGGTTTGTAAAAACAATGCAAATTGATCCATTTCCGCCTCCTATACTTTCTGCGAGAGCTTTTCCAAGCCCTGCTTTGTTACTATTTTATACTCTATGAAGAATTCGCTTGAAAGGACGAAAAATAGAATAATTCCCTGTATGACCTCTGCGACTGATGAGGGGATTTGCAGTGCGGATTGTATATATGCCCCACCCTGCAAAAGCATTGCAAAAAGCAGTGAAACTACGACTATTGCCGGCGCACTAAGCCTTGCAAGCCATGTTGTAATAACTGCGGTAAATCCCATTCCTCCTGACATTTGGTCGGTGATAGTCTTTTCCACCGCTGACGCTTGTACCACACCTGCCATGCCGCATATTGCACCACTTAGCAGCACCGCAATTACTGTGATTTTAACTGGATTCATGCCTGCATAAGTAGCGGTGTTTGTGTTCTCGCCCATTACCTTTATTTCATAGCCAAGCTTTGTATGGCGCATTAAAATATATACAAGCACCATAAGCACCAGTGCAATTATCCAGCCTGCATTAACTCCGAAAACCTTTGGTAAAACTGCATTGTTCGTGAACTTCTCAACCCTTGCAAAGCCCAGTGCTTTCGGATCTTTCCACGGCCCAAATTGCAGATAGGAAATGAGCTTTATGGCAACATAGTTTAGCATGAGGGTTACAAGGGTTTCGCTTGCCCCTAGCTTTACCTTAAATATGCAAGGGATAAGTGCCCACAATGCCCCAAAAAACGCACCTGATATAAACATAAGCGGTATAAGCACCCCTGCGGGTAGCTGAGGGAGGTTAAGTGCAATTAATGCTGCTCCGAATGCACCTAGGAAAAACTGCCCTTCTGCACCGATATTCCAAAACCTCATGTAAAATGCAATAGATATTCCAAGGGAGAGGATTGTTAAAGGAATTGCTCTTTTTACTGTTTCAGTGAGGCGATAAGCTGTCATAGTTGAGCCTTCAATTATCTTTTTGAAGATTTCAACTGGATTGTATCCCATAAGACCTATAATCAAAGCGGAGCATAAAATCGCAATAATCACGGAAATAAGCCTGTATAAAATCTGCTTTGCACCCGAGGCTTGAGGACGCTTTACAACCTTAAACATTGCCATTTAACTCCACCCCCTCTTTGTGACCTAACATGAGCAGTCCAACCTGCTCCTTTGTAATTTTCTCTGTTTGGTAAATGCCCATTACCTTGCCTTGGGAAAGTACCATTATACGGTCGCTTATGCTAAGTAGTACATCTAAATCTTCGCCGATAAACA
>CAZLMF010000125.1:0-3471 GCA_964560565.1 uncultured Oscillospiraceae bacterium | reverse complement strand
TTATCCCGAATTCTGGATAATTGAACTTATCCCGACTTTTAAGTTATCCTGAATAAACACTATAAATGGCTATAATTCAGAATATATACACAAAAAAAGTCGGGATAACTTTTCTCTTTGTTATAATTAATTTATCATTTATAACAGGAGGAACCATCACTATGGATAATAAACTTGATAACTTAATAAACACAGCTCAAGCTGAATTGGAAAAGCTAAAATTGTCTACAGGAACACTGTCTTCTTACCATTTTAGATCCTTTAAACCAATTAGAAATATTTACAATGAAACATACGGTAATCATTTTGATTGTACATGTTTATCTAAGTTAAAGGGACTCTTTTTAGATCAATATAATAATGGTAGCATATCACACAGAACTTTGAACTGGCGTTATCGTGGGATAGAAATTCTTGTAGAAATTTATAACACAGGATCATATAGTTGGAAAATATATAATCGTTCCGAGTGCATTCATTTAAACACATATTTTTCTAAAAAAATATCCGAGTTTACTGACACATTATGCTGTAGCGACAAAAGGAAAAAGAACTATGAGTCCATTATACTTAGATTATTGAGATTTATTGAAAAAGCTGATATAACAGATGTATCTCTTATTACACCAGATCATTTACGAAATTTTATAGTTGAAATTTCATCCGAAAAGCCTAAAAGTATGGATGATGTAATGATCGCTCTTCGGAAATTTTTTAAATTTCTAAATGATAGGCAGTATTCCTCTGAGACATTTTGGATGCTCTTGTCAGCTCCAAGAGCAAGGAGTCACAAAATCTATCCTTGTATGAAACAAACTGAAATAATGCAGCTTATTAATAGTATCGATTGTTCAACGGATACAGGTAAAAGGGATTTTGCAATTCTTACATTGGCTATAACAACTGGTCTTAGAGCAGGTGATTTAGCTTTATTAAAACTAAAAGATATCGACTGGAAGAAGCATGAATTACACTTTTGTCAGAGAAAAACGAATTCTATTCTTATCCTCCCTCTATCAAAAGATGTATTAGATGCTATTGCTGATTATATTTTACACGCAAGGCCAATTACTGATGATTCACATCTTTTCATTAGAACTTTAGCACCTTATAGCGGTATGAATGATGGTGTTTCTATTGCATGTATATTTAGAAAATATTTAAGAGTTTCCGAAATTTCTCATGTGACTGGAGATGGAAGAACAATACATGGTATCAGACGTTCAATTGGTAGCGAAATGGTTTCACAAAAAGTACCAGTAACAACAGTATCACAGATTCTTGGACATACAGGAATCAGAGCAACAAAGCAGTATATATCAATGGATTTAACTGGACTTCATAAATGTACTCTTTCTTTTAAATCTCTGGGAGGTGCTGCTAATGGATAATATACTGAAATACATTGAAGATTTTCTACTATATAAAGAAAGCTTGGGGTTTTCAAGAAGAAGTTATGAGGGCTTTTTAAATGATTTTGCTCGCTCAACTAAAAATACAAATGACTTCTTCTTTGCAAAATCACAAGTAGATAGTTGGTGTGCTATACGAAGTAGTGAAATAGAAAGTGGCTTTAGAAGAAGAATTACAGCACTAAGAGAATTCTCGAAATATCTCTATGCTTTAAAAAAGATTGATTTTATTATATCAACAGACAATCTGCCAAGATGTAATACATATACACCATATATTTTTTCTGATTTAGAATTATACAAGCTATTTGAGCAGGCAGATCTCACAGAGCACAATAGCAGATGTTCTGAAAATCATTTGATCATACCAACTATCTACCGTCTGATATATTTTTGCGGACTTCGTCCGAATGAAGGAAGAGAGCTGTTAAGGCAAGATGTTGATGTTGAAAATGGTACTTTATTTATAAGAAAAAATAAAACTCGTAAAGAACGTCTGATTCCCATGTCAGATGATGTAACAGAAATGTGCAGAAAATACCTGCTCAAAATAAATTTAATTTTTCCGAATAGTAAATATTTTTTCCCAGCGTCATTAGAGCAAGCACATTCAGCTAAATGGTTAACAAAACATTTCTTAAAGCTTTGGCAACAGTGCAAAACTCCCGATAATAGTAGTCGTGTTAGGGTTTATGACTTACGACATCGGTATGCTACAGCTGTATTTATGAAGTGGTTAGATGATGAAGAAGATCTATATGCATTATTGCCATACCTTAGTTCATATATGGGGCATGCTCATTTTGAAGAAACAGCCTATTACATACATCTTTTGCCTGAAAAACTGAAAAGAACGAATGTATTTGATTGGAACAGTTTTGGAAAATACCTTCCGGAGGTAGACCATGAATAAAGACTCACAGACTTTCTATCGGGTTATAAGGGATTTTCTTACCCACTATCTTCCAAATCAAAAGGCGGCAAGCCCTAATACGATCAAGTCATACAGAGATACAATTAATATATTTTTAGATTATCAAAAGAAAATACAGAAGATTCCACTGTTTCATATCAGCTTTGAAAATATTTCGCAATTAAGTATCGAATCATTTCTTGAATGGCTTGAACAGGAAAAGAAATATACTGTTTCCAGCAGGAATCAACGTCTTTCAGCTTTGAAGTCGTTTTATAAATATGCGGCTGGAAAAGATAATACCCTTGTTATTTATTATCAGACCATTCAAAAGATTCCGAAGAAAAAACAACCGAAAGGACATGAAATTGAATTCTTTAGCGAAACCGCATTGCAAAGTATCTTACTGGCACCAAATATTAATAAGAAGAATGGATACCGAGATAGAATATTTATGACAGTACTATATGACACAGCAGCACGGGTTCAAGAATTGCTGGATGTATGTATTTGCGATCTTCACATTGAATCAGAATCACCATATATAATACTACATGGAAAAGGAAAAAAGACAAGACTTGTTCCATTAATGGATAAAACAGTATCCCATTTATCCATCTATTTATCTCGCTTCCATATGAATTCAAAGGATAAAGAAAAATTGTTTTATATAGAACGAAAGGGAAATCTAACTACAATGTCACCAGATAATGTTGAAAAGTTTGTTAAGAAATATGGAAAAGAAGCTCGTAATAAAAACAATGAAGTGCCAGAACATCTCTATCCACATATGTTCCGTCATTCTCGTTCTATGCATTTATATCGGAATGGAATGCCACTCCCTCTTTTGGCTGAGTTTTTAGGTCATGCACAAATGGAAACTACGATAGCGTATTATGCTAATGCCGATGTTACAATGAAAAAAGAAGCCATTAGAAAAGCAACAAAAGATATGAGTTCAATATTTAATAATAAACCGAATATAGAATGGGGTGATGATGAAGAAATATTGAAAAAGCTGTATGGATTACTGTAAAAGTTATCCCGACTTTTTTACATGCCTCTCCTGAATTAGCGACATTGATTGTAACTATTCAGGATAACTTAAAAGTCGGGATAAGTTCAATTATCCAGAATTCGGGATAA
>CAZLMF010000124.1:0-3563 GCA_964560565.1 uncultured Oscillospiraceae bacterium | reverse complement strand
GAAGTTTTGCGCTTCAACGCATCTGAAACCCCTGTGAAGATGGGAACATTCTCACAGTATGACCACCCTCATACTCTAGCACGCTATGCTGAGGTTGCTGACTATCTAGGACTCAAGGGCAAGAATGACGAAGAAAAGCTTGAGAGTCTTGTCAAGGCGATAAACGAGCTTAAGGTTAAGATTGGTGTCAAGGAAACCATCAAGGACTACGGAGTAGATGAGAAGGAATTCCTAAAAAGACTTGATGAAATGGTTGAGCAGGCATTTGACGACCAGTGCACAGGCGCAAACCCACGTTATCCTCTCATGAGTGAGATTAAGCAGATGTATCTCAACGCATATTACGGTAAATAAGGAGGTAGAAACATGAAACTTGATAAGGTAATAGCAGTTCGCACCGGAAAAACAATTTACCGAGACGGTGAGAAAAGAGTAAAGGTGTTTGACGCTGACTACTCAAAGTCCGATGTGCTCAACGAGGCACTAAACCAAGCAAGAATTGAGGAAACTGGGCTTAGCATTCCTAAGATTTTGGGTGTCACAATGATTGACGGCAAGTGGGCGATAATAGCTGACTTCATTGAGGGTAAGACTCTTGCACAGCTAATGGCGGAGAATCCCGACAAGGAGGACGAATATCTAAACCTGTTTGTGGATTTGCAGCTTAGCGTTCACCAAAAGAGATCCCCATTGCTTAACAAGCTAAAGGATAAGATGAACCGCAAAATTAGCGAGGCAAACCTCGATGCTACCACCCGTTATGACCTTCACACCCGCCTTGAATCCATGCCAAAGCATAATAAGGTATGCCACGGTGATTTCAACCCCAGCAATATTATCATCACCAAGGACGGCACACCCTTCATTCTTGACTGGTCACACGCAACACAGGGCAATGCTTCCGCTGATGTGGCAAGGACGTATCTTCTGTTTTCCCTTGACGGGCAGACAAAGATTGCTGACAAGTATCTAAACCTTTTCTGCAAGAAAAGCGATACAGCAAAACAGTATGTACAGCAGTGGCTGCCTATTGTTGCTGCGTCACAGTCAGTAAAGGGCAAGCTTGAGGAGAGAGAATTCCTACTGGGCTGGGTTGATGTAGTAGACTACGAATAAATAGTATTTGATAAGAAATATCGGCTGCAAGTAGTCCTTGCAGCCGATATTTTCGTTAAATAAATAACTATCGCCATTTTTGTAAATCATAATTGCTAAAGCATAATGGGTTATGCTATAATTTGTAATGAAGAATACAATACGAATAAAAAGGAGGTTTTTAATTGAATGTCATAAAGGATAAGTTTAAGGAAGTACTCTCGTCAATTATCCCCATTACGCTGCTGGTTGTAATACTTAATTTCACCATAGTTCCTCTTGAAACCACGGTTTTTATTAAGTTTTTATTGGGCGTTGCATTTATTATAGTGGGGCTTACAATATTTCTTTTCGGTGTGGATATCGGTATTACCCCGATAGGCAATACCATGGGCGAAGCCATCGCAAAGACAAATAAGATATGGTTTGTGGTTGCCGCAGGGTTTATACTTGGATTTTTCATATCTATTGCAGAGCCTGACCTTCATATCCTTGCGGCGCAGGTTGATATGGTGACAGGGGGGCTTATTTCGAAGCTTAGCATTGTTGTGGTGGTTTCAATCGGCATTGCTATTATGCTTGCCATTGGACTTGCGCGAATAGTATTCAATGTGCCGCTTTACAAGCTTTTGACCGTCATATATGCTGTTATTTTCATATTGGCACTCTTTGCATCACCTGAATTTTTAGCGATTTCATTTGATGCATCGGGTGCTACAACAGGCGCTCTTACCGTGCCCTTTATGCTTGCCCTTGCAATGGGTGTTTCAGCTCTTAAAAAGGATAGCAAAGCATCCGAGAAGGATAGCTTCGGGCTTGTAGCTATTGCATCAGCGGGTGCAATTCTTGCGGTAATAGTAATGAACATTGTCAAAGGAACGAACAAGATGACAGGCAGCTTGGATACCCACACGCAGGTCAGCGATTCGGTTATCGCTCCTTTTTTGAAGCAGATTCCGAAAATAGCGATGGAGATAAGCATTGCACTTGCGCCAATCGTGGTAATATTTATCATTTATCAGATTTTTACCCGTAAGCTTACAAAGAAAACAGTAAGAAAAGTTCTTTCTGGTATAGTACTCACATTTATAGGGCTTGTAATATTCCTAGTCGGCGTTAATGCGGGATTTATGGATGTCGGCACAAAGATAGGCTTTGAGCTTGCCACCCTTGACAATAAGATATATTTGATTACAATAGGCTTTATACTTGGTTTCGTTACCATTCTTACTGAGCCTGCGGTTTACGTCCTAACCCACCAAATCCAGGACGTCACAAGCGGCTATGTAAAGCGCAAGGTGGTAATGATGAGCCTTTCAATAGGCGTAGGCGCAGCAGTTGCACTATCTATGATACGCATACTTGTCCCGGGGCTTCAGCTATGGCACTATCTGCTGCCGGGGTATATAATAGCTATTGCAATGACTTATTTTGTTCCAAAACTCTTTGTGGGTATGGCGTTTGACTCAGGGGGAGTTGCGTCAGGCCCTATGACAGCTACCTTTATTCTAGCCTTTGCGCAGGGCGCGGCTCAATCCATAGAGGGCGCGGATGTTTTGGTAGACGGCTTTGGTATGATAGCAATGGTTGCCCTAACTCCGATTATAGCGCTGCAAACACTAGGCTTCATATACAAGCTTAAGTCAAAAAAATCGGGGACTAAGATTTAAGTTATAATAGAGGGGAGTGGTCATTATAATGTTCGATATCACTGAGTTTAACGAGATAGATATGATATATGTAATTGTAAATCCCGACATTGGCAGTAAAGTTTTGCACACTGCAAAGGAAAGCGGTATAAACGGAGGCACAATTATGCTGGGCAGGGGCACGATTAAAAGCTCTCTGCTTGAGATTTTTGGCATCACCGACGAGCGCAAAGAAGTTGTGATTATGGTTGCAAGGCATGAAAATGCAACAACGGCGCTTGAGAATATAAGTAGGGAGTACAAGCTAGAAAAGCCCAACCACGGCATTGCGTTTACCACGTCGGTAAACTCCGTTCTTGGCACAAGATGCATAAAATGTGATGAGATAGGCAATGGAGAGGAAATAGGAGGGGAAAAGACAATGTATCATTTAATTACGGTTATAGTTGACAAGGGTAGGGCAGAGGAGGCTATTGATGCCGCAACTGCAGCAGGCTCAAGGGGAGGTACTATAATCAATGCACGAGGCTCGGGAATACACGAGACAAGCAAGCTGTTTTCAATGGATATTGAGCCTGGGCGTGAGATAGTGATGATTTTATCTGAAAATAGCTCCACAAAGACTATTGCTGATTCTATAAGGGATGCATTGCAGATAAGCGAGCCGGGAAACGGCATAATCTTTATTCAAGACGTAAAGGAAACCTACGGCTTATATCAGAAATAGTATAGAAAAAAAGTGCTCAGCGTAAACGCTGAGCACTTTTTTATTTTTTATTTGTGTTACAGGTTCTCGTTTTTAAGTGCATCAATTGGGTT
>CAZLMF010000123.1:0-3573 GCA_964560565.1 uncultured Oscillospiraceae bacterium | reverse complement strand
ATATACTAAATCGTGATTTTACTACTACAACAATAAACCAAAAATGGGTTACTGATTATTCCGATGATAAAGTTATTCCGATATTTTATATAAATATTTGATTTATTGCTGATGTCATAATAAAACATCGGAATAATTTCTTGCTATTAAATTGTTTTGTACTTATTCTAAATCTATAACATCAATAGATTTAGAAAGGCGGATTAAAACAATGCAACAACAGTCATTATATGAAGGAATCACTGCAGTAATAAAGTTCTGTAACGATAACCGCATACCTGAGACAACCAGTAAATATCAGCTAGCATGTAAAACAATAAGCATGCGTTATGCTGAACAAAACATTACAAATTATAGCGAGTCCTTCAATGAAGAACTTCGACAGGAAGTAAAAGCAAGGCTTGAAGAACATCTAGTAACAGGTTTTAAGCAAGAAAGATATTTCTTCCGCACACTTGGAATGCTGGATGATTACTTTGCAGGGAGGCCATTTAAGTACAGTTATCCTTTGGTGAGCCGTTATAAGGTCACTCTTGACCATTTCTATGAAAAATGGGCCGAGGATTTTAAGGCGTCATTGCATGCGGGTATACTTACGATACCTGTTCTCTATTCAATCGCAAGAGATTTCTTTTATTATCTTCAGATAGAAGGAATAAGAAATCTCAATCTTGTAAACCAGGATATAATATATGCGTTTCTTATGTATGAGTATTCTACACATATGGGCTGTATGGGAAATGTTATGTATGTCATGCGTTTGATATGTGAATATCTCCGCAAAAATAACTATGATAACATACCTACGGAGCTGCTTACGTTTGCACTTCCGCCATCACGAAAGAAGGTGCTGCCCGCATTTAACTATTCCGATATGGAGAGTATTCTTAAAAAACCTAATACAGATAATCCAGTTGGTAAGAGAGATTATGCTATCCTGATGCTTGCATCTGTTACAGGAATGCGTGCTATTGATATCGCTAATCTAAAACTTACAGATATCGATTGGAAAAACATGACTATTCATTTCATTCAGCATAAAACTGGTTTTGGATTATCATTACCTCTTAATAAAGAGGCTTCATCAGCTATTTCCGATTATATACTAAATGGACGTCCATCTACTGAACTTCCAAACATATTCCTAACAGAAGTAATGCCATATCGAAAGCTGAATGACAAATCAAGTGTAGCCAATGTCTTGAATAAATATGCAAAGCTATCTGGAATAGACAAAGTTGCCCATGATGGTAAATCATTTCATGCATTTAGGCGGAGCATGGGGGCTTGGCTACTTCAATCTGACGTCGATCCAGAAATGATATCTCAAGTTTTAGGACACCATAGCAAGGAAGTACTTAAAAGATATCTTCCTCTTGATACTTCCTCACTTTACATCTGTGCACTTGAACTGGAGAACATTCCTGTTATATCGGAGGTGTACAGATGAAATATACATTCAATAGTGCATTTGGCGACGATATTATGTCTTATGTTCAGCTGCGATGTTCTCTTGGTTATGAAGAAGATACCTATGCTAGAAGACTCCACTCATTTGATGAATTCTGTTGCAGGTATTATCCTTCATCTTGTTGCATAACACAGGAAATCGCAGAACACTGGTGTACATTGAGACCAAATGAAAAATCCGGGACGCTTCAATTACGTACGAGAATCCTGCGTAATTTTACAAAATATCTTATCAGCATAAGGAAAACTGCATATATTATCCCTGAAGGCTTTGTTGGTGGACGTGAGCCTTTTATACCATACCTTTATAGTGATGCTGAATTAACTTCTTTTTTTGAGGCTACAGATAAAATGCCACCACACAAACTTTCTTCATTCAGAGAATACGTAATCCCAGTCATTTTTCGAATGCTATACTGTTGTGGGCTGCGACCACAGGAGGTGCGACACCTAAAGACAGAGGAAATAAATCTTTCAGATGGTAGCCTTTATATCTCTGATTCTAAGAGAAACAAGGACCGTATAGTAGTTATGCATTCTGAATTACTTCAACTTTGCATTCGCTATAATAATCTTATTGAAGAAAAGATTCCACAAAGAACTTTCTTCTTTGAAAATCCTAATGGAGGCGAGTACTCTGCTGCATGGATTCAACAGCAGTTTTTTAGGTGTTGGAAATATGCAGGTATTTCATTTAAAAAAGAACACCATCCAAGGGTATATGATTGGCGACATAATTTCGCCACCCACAAGATTATCCAATGGATGAACGAAGGAAAGAATGTTACAAACCTGCTTCCATACCTGAGTATATATATGGGGCATGATTCACTGGAATATACAGCTTATTATATTCATCTCGTACCGAGCCATCTAACATCTTCTCACCTGACTGAATGGAGCTGCAAGATCGAGGTGCCTGATTATGAAGATTAAAGATAAGAGATTTTTCGAGATACTGAAGGAATATATAACCGTTTATCTTCCTTTGCAGAAAAAAGTAAGTCCCAATACTGTTAAATCTTATAGAGAAACATTGAATTTATTTCTGGATAATTTATGCTACACCAAGAAGAAGCTGCTAAAAAATATATCCTTTGAGGATGTTTCCTATGATAACATCAATACATTTTTACAATGGTTGGAGGATGAACATAAGTGTATAGCAACTACAATAAATCATCATCTTTCAGTTATACGAGCCTTTTTGAAATATGCAGGAATGAAAGAGCCTATCTATAATAGTTATTATCTGTCTGCCAGCAAAGTAACAAGGCGCAAGACAGTGAAAAGGCTAACTGTTGATCATTTCAGCGAGGCTTCTTTGGAAGCGATACTTAAACAGCCAGATTCACGGAAACGAACTGGACATCGAGATCTTTTTTATATGATCCTACTTTATGACACTGGAGCTAGAGATAGGGAAATCCTGGATTTATGCCTCAGGGATATAGTTATTGAAACTAATGCTCCATATATTGTAATTCATGGTAAAGGTAGCAAAATTCGAACGATACCGATTATGCAGGAGACAGTTGCTCACTATAAGAGTTATGTTAAGCGTTTCCATTATGATAGTGGCTATAACAATCTTTTGTTTTATACTGTTATACATGGTGAAAAACAGCAGATGTCAGATGACAACGTTGCACGTTTTATAAAAAAGTATGCATCAATGGCTCAGGAAGAATGCAGTGAAGTGCCTAACAGAGTAACGCCACATATGTTTCGCCATAGTCGGGCTCTCCATCTTTATCGCAAAGGTGTACCACTTCCGCTGATTTCGGAGTGGTTAGGACACGCAAATCTTGAAACAACACTGATTTATGCATATGCAGACACCGAGATGAAGCGTGCCGCTATAGAAAAGGCTACAGATATCAATCATCCACTACGTAATAAGCAAAATGATGAAATATTGGAATTGGATGATGATACTATCAAGCGTCTTTATGGATTGAAATAGAACAGTTAAAAGTTATTCCGATATATTTTCAAGGCATATGTTGTTAATCATGAGATTGCACCAAATATCGGAATAACTTTATCATCGGAATAATCTTTTGGTTTTTTGACACGAGCAGGGACAATTGTTGTTCCATA
>CAZLMF010000122.1:2476-3631 GCA_964560565.1 uncultured Oscillospiraceae bacterium | reverse complement strand
CTTTGAAAAACTCATCAAGCAGCTACTTACTCCCCACCATACCCACTCTGTGCAACGATTTTCTTCAGTGCTTCAATATAAATTGCCCCTAAGGGGCTCAAGTTCAAATCCTTATGAGAAATCCACCCCACCGTAATAGTCTCATCGGACAGTAGCGGCACTGCGATAATATCCGTTCCGTTGAGCTCGGTGCTGATTACTCCTGTTGAAATCGTGTAGCCATGCAGTCCTATTAGCAGGTTGAAAAGTGTCGCACGGTCGCTTACGAAAATGCTCTTTTTCCTAAAGGCAGTGCTTAAAATCTCCTCTGAGAAGTAAAATGAATTATGCTCACCTTGTTCAAAGGATAAGCAAGGATAGGGCTTTAGGTCATCGAGGGTGACATGTTCCCTGCCTGCAAGTGGGTTTTTAGTGCTGATAAAAATATGCGGTTTTGCGGTGAAAAGTGGCTTAAAGGACAGATTGTTTTCCTTTAAAAGCTTTTCAATTACCTTTTTATTAAATGAGCTTAGATATAAAATGCCTACTTCACTGCGCAGACTTTTTACGTCCTCTAAAATTTCATTGGTGCGTGTTTCTCGCAGGGTAAAGTCGTATTCATCGTTGTTGTACTGCTTTATTAAGCTGACAAAGGCATTTACCGCAAAAGAATAATGCTGAGTGGAAACGGAAAAATGCTGTCGTGGCATTTTTTTATTGAGGTATCTTGCCTCTAGAAGCTCCGCTTGCTCTACCACCTGTCTTGCGTAGCCTAAAAACTCCGTTCCGTCTGTTGACAGCGTAATTCCTTTATTAGTGCGCAAAAATATCTTAATACCTATTTCATTTTCAAGCTCTTTAACTGAGCTTGAAAGGCTTGGCTGTGAGATAAACAGGCGTTTAGCCGCCTCACTCATTGAGCCGCTGTTTACGATTTCAATCATGTACTTTAGCTGTTGAAGCGTCATTTCGCCACCGCCTTAAAATAAAATAATGAAGATATGAGAATTCTCATATCTTCATTATAACGTAAATTCACAAAAATGAATAGCTAAATGGTTAAAATTATGCTTTTTGACGCTGAACGCTGATTACATTTTTTATACTTTGGCATATTTTCTCCACAATCTGCGGATTATTCATAGTGTAAAGATGAATGCCATCAACATTTTGCGC
>CAZLMF010000122.1:0-2376 GCA_964560565.1 uncultured Oscillospiraceae bacterium | reverse complement strand
CCCTTGCTTTTAACAAAGGTGATAAGCTCACTTGCATAGGAAAAGTCGCCGGGCTGTGGGCGGTCGGGGTTTTTATCCCCACGCAGGGCAAGGATATTACTCAGCCCATGACTTTTGAACTCATCAAGGATTTTCGACAACTCCTCTTGGGTTGAACCTTGGCAGGTCAAATGGACAAGAGGCTCAATGCCGAAGTCCTTTTTGATTATATGGGCTAAATCGCAGGTTGAAATTCCACCTGAGCTGCCTCCAGCACCAAAAGTTACGCTTATAAAGTCGGGATTTAGCGCCTTTAGGCAACGCAGGGTTTCGTATATACTTCCCAAATCCCCGCCATGCTTAGGCGGGAAAATTTCAAAGGACAATACAGGGGATTTCTTTTCAAAGACGGTTGAAATACGCATTTTATTTCACCAGCTGCTTTCGAATTCCCTTTGCAGCACTCACAAGATTTTTTAGGCTGGGGATGGTTTCTGCTTCCCCTCTGGTTTTCAATCCGCAGTCGGGATTAATCCAAAGCTTTTCCTTCTTAATTCTGTCATTATCAAGCATTAGGTTGATTGCCGCTGTAATTTCCTCCTCGCTTGGTATTCTTGGGGAGTGAATATCATATACACCGGGGCCTACCTGTGTCCTAAAGCCGGAATTCTTGAGGTTTTCAATTATGTCAAGCCCTGAACGTGATGCCTCGAATGAGATTACATCGGCGTCCATATTGTCAATGTCTTTGATGATGCCGCCAAACTCACTGTAGCACATATGAGTGTGAACCTGTGTTTCGGGTTTAACGCCTGAATGCACAAGGCGGAATGCGGGGATTGCCCAGTCAAGGTATTCGCTGTTCCAATCCTCCTTGCGGATAGGAAGCTTCTCTTTTAGTGCAGCCTCGTCAACTTGGATAATATTTATGCCGTTTGCCTCAAGCTCCAAAACCTCGTCACGAATTGCAAGTCCAATTTGGAAAGCCATATCTTTAAGGCTTATATCCTCTCTTGGGAATGACCAGTTAAGGATGGTTACAGGCCCTGTTAGCATTCCCTTAACAGGCTTTTTGGTGAGAGATTGCGCATACTTTGAGTATTCAACCGTAATGGAAGCACTGCGGCTAACATCGCTCCAGATTACAGGAGGCTTTACACAGCGTGTGCCGTAGGACTGCACCCATGCCTTTTCGGTGAAGATATAGCCAGAAAGATTTTCGCCAAAGTGTTCAACCATGTCATTGCGCTCATACTCGCCATGAACAAGGACATCAAGCCCAATTTCCTCTTGAAGCTTAATGCACTGTGCAATTTTAGCCTTGACATTTTCCTTGTACTGCTCGGCGGTAATTTCGCCACGCTTAAACTTTGCTCTATTTGCTTTAACTTCAGCGGTTTGAGGGAATGAACCAATGGTGGTAGTAGGAAGCAGCGGCAATCCCAGCACCTTGCGCTGGATTTTTTCTCTCTCCTCAAAGCTTGGCAGCCTTGTGAAGTCCTTATCTGTAAGAGCGGCAAGCTTTGCCATAACATTCTTATCTGTCAGTAGCTGTCTTTGCTCGAAAAGCTTTTTATTTTGAATAAAGGTGGGTGCATTTTCGTACTCAGGTGCCTGCACAAGCACCTTTAACTGAGCAAGCTCGGATAGCTTTTCTTGTGCAAAGGACAGATGAGCCTTGTAGCTATCGTCAAGGATACTCTCATTGTCCACAGTATAGGGCACATGAAGCAGTGAGCATGAGGTGTTTATTACAAGCTTATCAGCTTCAACAACCTTTGAAATGGACTTAATTGTAGCCAAGGAATCAGCGTAGTTGTTGCGCCAGATGTTTTTACCGTTTACAATACCTGCAAATAGGATTTTATCCTTTGGAAAGCCGTTAATTGCAATAAGTTCAGCGGTTTTCTTGCCCTCGATGAAGTCAAGTCCAATAGCGTCAAAATCAAGCTCTGTTACCTCAGTATACACATCGCGGATATCGCCGAAATAGGTTTGTAACAGGATTTTGAGCGCTCCCTTATTAGCGAGCAGCTTATTATAGATGCTAACAAACAGCTCCTTATCAGCGGCGGTAAGGTCAGTAACAAGGAATGGTTCGTCAATTTGCAGCCACTGTGCACCAATGCCGTTTAGCTTGCCTAGTGCCTCGCAGTATGCGGCAACAAGGTCGCAACCGAACTCTCTTGCACTCTTGCGGCCTGCATAGCTTGATAGCTTTAGCAGGGTAAATGGGCCGATAAGAACAGGCTTTGTGCTAATGCCCAGTGCTTTTGCTTCGTTGTATTCGTCGAAAAGCTTGTTAAGTACAAGCTTAATTTCGGTGTCGTCCTCAAATTCGGGAACTATGTAGTGGTAGTTGGTGTTAAACCACTTTTTCATTGGCAATGCCTTAAC
>CAZLMF010000121.1:0-3660 GCA_964560565.1 uncultured Oscillospiraceae bacterium | reverse complement strand
GATACCATCCCCTGCTTTGCATTTCACAGAAAACTTCATTTTGAATTGTATGCTCTTCATTTAGTATTGACATAAAACCGTTTTTTACATTAGGGGTCGCACACTCATTTGCAAAGCTATTGTAATTCTCGCTTAAAAACTTCTGCGAAACAAGTGCATCATATAGCATTTCTTTATCACCCATAGGTTTACTGTTATTCATTCCAACTTCCTCCTAGTTTAACAAGCTAATTAGCGTGTTATAATGGTTTTGATGCTTCGATGCTATCTGCTCGCATTTCTGTTTGAGCTGTGGGTCTGTGCAGGATTGCCCGTATTGCTGATATTTCTTAATCATTGTTTGCTCTAGACTTAGCTGATCGTCAATTGCCGATAATTCCTTAGTAGTTAAAGTTGCCATAAAATTTCCTCCTTACAAAGTTTGTATAACTATTATTATACTTTAAAGTATTTTTATTCTGGACATTTATGGTTTGGAGGTAGCAGAGGTAACTCTTTTAAATTTTAATGAACTGTCGCAAAATAAACATAATAGCATTGAAAACTAATTGAAAATAGGTTATAATAATATAAATTAGTTTATGGAGGTAGCTTTAATGGATTGGAGATTTATTTTTTCAATAGTTTCAACTTGTACAGATATAATATTTATCGTGCTGGCGTTTATTCTAATTATTTTTGCACTAACAGGAAAGATTAGCATTGTTTATTCAAAGAAAAACTCCCCGTTAGCTGTGAATAGCCCTGTTTACACTCCCGGCAACATAGGATTTACAGAGGATATTCCCGATGAGGTTGTGGCTGTTATTGCCGCTGCTATTCACACCATTTCTGAGGAAACAGGCTCTGCGCTTGAAATAAAGTCTATTTCTCCTGTTCCTGTTATGAATAGAGGCGCACGTCCTGCATGGGCAGCAGCAGGAATCGCTGAAAATACAAGAAGCTTTTAGCATGGTTTTATAAGTTTATACGCAAACAGCCCCTGTCTAGCAGGGGCTGTTTTTTTGCTATGTCTATATTGTCTATATACCGATAAGCTCAAATTTATTTTTTGAAAACTTGATTAATCCTTCGTCCCTCATTCTGCTTAGTACAGCGGACATTGCACTCCTATCCACGCACAGATAATCAGCCATTTCAACACGAGTAAACTGGATTTCAAAGGGATTAGTCCCTGAACGCTCCATTTGAAGCTGTAGGAATGCCTCTACCTTTTCCTGTGTTGACCTATGCCCTAAGCATGTTACCTTGTCGCTAAGTGAAAGATTTTTATACGCTATCAACTTAAGCATATTTTCTATAAGTCTTGTGTGAAACTCACAACCCGTTGGGCAGGTGGTAATTATGCTCCTAAAGTCAATGTACATTATTGCTGAGCCTTTGTTCGCAATAACGTTCACAGGAGATTTTTCAATACCTATGCAGGCGAAAACCTCACCGAAAATATCTGCTTCGCCTAAAACTGCAAGGATGTTGCGGTTGCCATTTACATCTTCCTTTTGAATTTGAACTGTACCTGCAAGCACCACGCCAACATGTGAAATGCGATCTCCTGTCATAACCACTGCCGTTTCATTTTTATATGTCTTAACGCTTGCTCCAAAGCAACTAAGCAGCCTTTCAAGCTCCTCAGGGATAATGTTTTGGAATAAAGAAACTTTTCGTAATACATCTATATGCTCAATTATCATTGTTACCCCCTATGTTGTAAATGCAACACCTTTATTATACTGAATGAGTAGAGCTTCGTCAAATTTTTTTAATTACTTTTCTAAGAACACTTGACAAATAAAATTTATTCTTGTATAGTTAGTTATAGAGGTAACTAACCAACTAACTAAGGAGGTGGAGAATGAGTACTTTCATTAACGAGGATAAGTCAATCTATATCCAAATATCCGAAATGATTGAAAGTGATATTTTAAGCGGTTTACTTGCGGAGGGAGATCGTGCGCCTTCGACAAATGAACTTGCGAAGGATCATACTATTAATCCAGCAACCGCTGCTAAGGGCATAGCAATTCTAGTTGAAGAAGAAATTCTATACAAAAAGCGAGGTGTAGGTATGTTTGTATCTGATGGGGCAAAACAAAAAATAAAGGACAAAAGACAAAATAGTTTCAAAGAAAACTATGTTATTCCTACTTTAATTGAGGCAAACGCACTTTCAATCCCTAGGGAGACTCTTGCTGATATGATTTTAAATACTGAAATCGGGGGACATGATGATGAATAAAATAATTTGCACTGATTTAACTAAAACTTACGGCAAAACAAAAGCCCTTGACGGTCTTAATCTTGAGTTTGGTGACAACAAAATTTATGGGCTTGTCGGTAGAAATGGCGCAGGCAAGACTACCCTACTTAAAGCCATTGCTGCACAAGTAATACCCACCTCGGGTAATATTTCAATTGACGGTGAACAGATATTTGAAAATCAGCGTATGCTTGATGAAATCTGTCTTTCACGAGGCTACACCAATGCGGTGCTTAGTGCAAGGAAGGTACGCGACATCCTTAATATGTGCCGTATTTTCTATAAGTACTGGGACGAAGATTTTGCAAAGCGTCTAATTGAATGCTTTCAGATTGACCAGAAAAAGGCTTATGCACAGCTTTCAAGTGGATTACAGTCAGCTGTAAACATTATCGTGGGACTTTCTTCAAGAGCACCCTTCACATTGCTTGACGAGCCTGTTGCGGGACTTGACGTTGTCGCTCGTGATAGATTTTATAGCATGCTCCTTGAGGACTATATGCAAAATCCACGAACCTATGTTATTTCAACGCATCTTATCGAGGAAGCTTCCTCAATCTTTGAGGAAACGATATTCATTGATAAGGGCAAGGTTATGCTAAGTACTAATACTGATGAACTGCGTGACAGCTATCGCTATGTAAGCGGCAAGGAAGACCTTGTTAAATCCTGCATTGCAGGAATGCAAGTTATACACCAAGAGCGCTCAGGCGCAAGGCTTACTGTTTGTGTAAAGCTAAGCAGAAAGCTTGATGTTGTTGAGGGCATCGAAATCAAGGAGGTGCCTCTACAGAAGCTGTTCGTATACTTTACAAATGAAGCTGAGGGGGTAGCTGTTAATGGAAACGCACAATCGTTATAATCAGCTGCTAAAAAAATCCCTTGTTGATAGGTTAAAATCTTTCCTCATTTACAACTTAATTATGCTTGTCGTTATGGGGATAATCTTCTTGGTAGTTTATCTAATAGCAAGGGATGAGATGACTAATTTTTTTCAAGTTATAACAATTGTCCCTATTATGTTTTATCTCATTACTATACCTGTATATATTTGCATATATGAAGCAGTGAAAAAATCAGTCGAGTTTAATTTATTTATCACTCATAACCAAACTCGCAGCACATATCTTCGTATATCGTCAATTTCAAAGTCTGTACATTTTATTATTGTAATGCTTGAAATTGTAGCTTACCGCGCGCTACTAAAACCTTCAATCGAGCGTGCAATTGCAGTAGAAGGCAACTTTGATGAATCGGATTTGGGTTTTTTTGAGTTTATACTGAATGTGTCTGTTTTTCAAATTGCAATCTATATATTTGCCACTCTTGTTTTATTTTCACTTATAAACTACTTCTCTAACTTTTGGATTACGTCACCTAAACTGTTTGCATTGATTTGGACA
>CAZLMF010000120.1:0-3706 GCA_964560565.1 uncultured Oscillospiraceae bacterium | reverse complement strand
TAGAAATGCTATGAGCTTTCTTCGCATTAAAACCCCTCGTTTCTTAATTTCACTTCTAAGTAATTATACTTTTAATATAACGAAAAATCAACCCGACATAATGTGTCGGGTTGAAATTGAATGAATATGTTATCCAACAAGTCCTGAACGCTCAATACCCTCTGTGAAGTATTTTTGAAGTGATACATACATGACAAGTATCGGGAGGATTGCAAGTAAGCAACCTGCCTGCATCCATACTATCAGCTCATTAGCGTTGACTGATCTGTTATCAAATATCGTCGCTTGAATCATCATTCCAAGGTTTGAAACCATCAGCGACATTGTTCGGTTGTCAGTATAGAACATAACGCTCATATAGGAGTCGTTCCAATACCATACAACTGACAGAAGGAATACTGTGAGGAATGAGGATGCTGCGTTTGGCACCATAACTGTTAGGAAAGTGCGGAATGGGCCGCATCCATCTAGGTATGCCGCGTCCTCAAGCTCTTTAGGAAGCCCTCGGAAGAACTGCCTGAATATCAGGATAAACAAACCTGAGCGAAGACCGTTTCCTAAAATTGCAGGAAGATACATCGGCCATACCGTGTCAATTAAGTTTGTGCTCCAGCCGGTAAGTGAATTGATAAGTCCTGCTGAAAAGTCCCAATACCTAAACTGCATAAACTGCGGTATGCTCAAGATTTGAGGTGGTACAACTATCATCATGATAACCAGACCAAACAATGGCCCTCTAAGCTTAAACTTAAATCGTGCAAAGCCGTAGCCTGTTATTGCACAGGATGCAACTGACATCAGTGATGCGCCAAGGTTTAGATATATGGTAGTCCACAAGGTTTTAGGATACTCCATTGATCTCCAAGCGTCAGCAATGTTGCTAAATGTCAATGAGCGCGGTATCCACATGATTGAAGGGTCAGCCATCTGTGTAGATGGTCTGAAAGCTGCACTGACCATGAATATCAACGGATACATAATTACAAAGCAAAGTCCAAACAGGATAAGAAAACGAAATAGCGGCCAAACAAATGATGTTACTGCCTTCTTCTGCCGATAATTTCTATGAATTATCTCCTGCTCTGTCATGTCTTTTTTGTTTTTGAAAAGCGTCACGTTTTCCCCTCCTTAATCTACTTCATAATAAACGAATTTCGATACGATTGCAACCACGATTGCAAGCGCTATTGCAATGATAACAAAGTATATCCACGCAAGTGCCGAGGAATAACCATGCTTCCACTGAGCCGCCTGCGCTCTAACATATACCATTACTTCGTTCGCTGGGTCGACAAAGCTGTCGATAACAGTGTAAATAATGTTTGCAAGAATCATTGGGCTTACATAAGGAATTGTAATCTTCCAGAAGTACTCCCATGCGGTTGCGCCTTCCATTTGTGCTGCTTCCTTTGCGGTGACAGGTATGTTTTGAAGAGCAGCTAGGAATATCAGAATTTGAACACCTGAGTTCCATACATAGTTGAATATATCGCTTGTGATGGATTGTATCATCTCGGTAAAAGATTGGCTGATATTGTAAATACCGATAAACTCCATCAAGCTTCCAACAAGGTCGGTTTCAAAAAGCGTACTAAATTGCTCTGCGTTTTGCACACCTTGTGTACCCATGTCACCGTTGATAACGCTGA
This sequence comes from uncultured Oscillospiraceae bacterium, assembly GCA_964560565.1. Taxonomy (GTDB): domain Bacteria; phylum Bacillota; class Clostridia; order Oscillospirales; family Ruminococcaceae; genus CAZLMF01. The sequence continues at coordinate 2,057 of CAZLMF010000120.1, read as the reverse complement.
TGACAGGCCCCGTTGCAATGATAACAGGTAGGAAGAATATCGCACGAGCTATTACCCTTCCCCTGAACTTCTGATTGATGATAACAGCAATAAATAAGCTGAAAATCAATACCAGAATAGTTTTCTGCAACGTTAGCGAAAGCGAATTTGTCAAATATGGCATAAAGTTTTGGTCGCCGCCATAAATGGCATTTTGGTAGTTCCCAAGTCCCACCCACTTAAGTACCAAACCTCCCGGCTCAACGCTTGTTTCATGGAAGGAGTAGATAAGGGAGTTAATCAGAGGGACTAGAAAGAAGAAAACTACGCCTATAAGCCAAACTGAAATAAATCCGTAGCCATAAAGGCTTTTTTTACGCTCGTAGGTGATTTTACTGCGTTTTGCAGCAGCACCTGCTGTGCGTAACTTGCGGTTTTCTACTCTTATTTCCTCGGTGGTGCGCTCGATGATTTCGGGTTCTACGACCTGTACTGTGCTTTCCTGCGTAGCTGCCTGAGAATTCTCCTCTGAGCTTACTTCAGGATTGTTTTCAAGATTATTCATCTGCTGACACCCCCTCACTTATCTGTGACTCAACGAATTGGTACTCCTTACCGTTTAGGGTAATAAGCCCTGTTTCGTAATCAACTACTAAAACTGTGTCGTCCTCGAATGTGGTTTGTGTCTTTGTACTAGTGAGGAATACATGGTCAATGATAAGCTTATCACTGAGTGGCTTTGTGATTTCCTGTGAAAGCTCATACCCTTCTGCCGCTGTATTAACCCAACCGTAATAGTTTGCAAAGAACAGCTCATCGTATATTGAGTCCTCAAGGTCTGCTATATCGGAGTAAAGCATATCGTATCGCAAGCCTGAACCGGTAGCGATTGCCTTTAGGAAAAGCTCATCTGAATCAGCATTTGCGTTTACAGCAGAAGTTGAGTATGGAACTATCCCGTGAAGGACTAGTTGTAAAAACGGAACATCGTAATCAAAGACATCGAAGCCGCTTGAACTTAGCGGAACATTGGTAACGTAGTCAACATAGGGCAGTATATAAGCGTTTGCGCCGTTTGCCAATACAGAACCGCCGTTTTCATCAAAGGCTTTGTACATATCAATTACCTTCAGCATACTCTGGTACCTTGAACTACCGTTCTTGCCAAAGTCCGAGTAAAGTGCGGTTGATGAAGTGCCGAAAGAAATGTTGTTCATATTGTTTTTGCTGAACACTTTTCTAATGTTCTCAGACACATCGTCAAACTTTGTCGGAGATAGCAGTGACCAGCGATTAGCCATTAATGATGGAATTTCAAAGGCAAGGTCATAGCGTGTCTGCCTTGAATATGCGTTAGTAAGTCGCATTGAAGCGTCAAACCAAGTTGAATAGCCATATGCGCTCTTGTTGAAGTTCATAAACTCAACGCTTGGATATAGGGTGTAATTGCTGCTTTGGATAAAGCTTAGAAAGTCATTCCAACCGCGCTTGCCTCCAAGAATTGAAGCGGGATCGTACTTAACACCAACCTTGCTAGCAAGCCCTGAGTCATTCCAGTTGTTGTAGGTGACTATAACATCGTCAACACCTGCATCATAGAATTCCTTTAGGATAAATTCCGCTTGGTCATAGGTGGTGGTTGCGGTTTTTAGGTTTAGCGGAATACCGAAAACAGATTGTTGCTTAACCATTCCGCCGTATAGAGTGATGAACATCGGCATTTTATCTGCCTCTGTCTTTTTTGTAACACCCTTATCATTTAGTAGATAGTCTTGATAACTTTGTGCTATTGTGTTGTAAGAAGCATTCTCGTCAACAAGGGGGTAGTACTTAACTACTATGTTCCCTGACTTGATGCCTCCGGTTTCAAACATTGTAAGGGTAGTGTTGTTGGACATATTGTACAAGTCAATCGAGCGCAGGTTAAATGTAAAGTAAGCGCTGTTGTAGCTTGTTTTGCGCTGTCCGCTTACATAAGCCTTAATGATTGCGTCTGAATCACCCTTATCAGCAACTGCAAGAAGTGCATTGCCCTCCTTGACGATTCCATACATTGGGAGGCTTACCTGTTCAATTTT
>CAZLMF010000119.1:0-3710 GCA_964560565.1 uncultured Oscillospiraceae bacterium | reverse complement strand
GTTTTGTGATAACAAACTGTGCTTTCAGCAAAGTGAAACTTAAAAGAAAGCAGAAAATAATTGTAATTCGTTTTTGATTGTTCATAGTATATCAATTTTCTAATGTTATAATTCAACTTCTACCTCCACGAGAATCCAATTAAAAACTCCCTACCACGTATACCGTGCTCCTGCTTTATTGAGCTTAGGTTATTGTAAACTGTATAGGCGTAGTGCTGATGATTCAGCAGGTTTCTCAATTGTAATGAAAGCTCCAACCTGTTGCTTATCTTATAGGTTGTTTTAGCATTTGCCATCACAAGGTCTTTGTATGTCTTTGGTGTCACCTCGTTTCTATAATACTCTCCCGAAAGCTGTACTGTCCACCTTTTTGTAGGGATAATATTACAAACTAAATTATGTTGCCATCCATGCAAAGTGTTTTTATCCATTTTATTTATTGAAAGCGTATAAAAATTGTGTGCAATACTATAATTCCAATTCATCCACGAAACGAGCTGTCCATTGGCACTGAACTCTACATTACACATCTCTGTGTTGTATGGCATGGTTTGTTTCTCTGCAATTAACAGAGAACTAGAATTGAGGTACTGTACATCTATTCCTGCCATTCCACGAATAAAATCTAAACTCACACTAAAAGAAGCATTACCAAGCCATGAGTTTGATTTAGTTTCTTGTTTGGTAGAAGTATAAATGCGAAAATCGTCATTCACAAATTGTTGAATATTTCTATAGGGGTCTATGTTCCAAATACGGTTTACATTAAGAGATGCAAACAATCCTTGAGAGGTGTTTTTATAGTTAAACCCTCCCGATAGCATCTTCTGACTGCCTGTTGCATATTCGTAAGTGCCCTGCTGCAATGTTCGATAGTTGTTGAGAATAAGCCCTTGGTAGCGATTGTTAAACATATAAGGCTTTTCGCCTAATGCTCCAGAAGTATAAAACTTTAGATTCCCCGAAAAGTCCCAATAGATTCCCAGCGAGGGGGATAACAGCAGATCATTAATTGCTTGCTCCTCTCTAGTAAAACGATAGTGATAATAACTTAGAGGAACATTTAAACGTGCTCGCCACCTTCCATAGTAATACACCAGTTCAGGTCCTGCAAATGTGTGGAAACAGGTGTTCTTTTCGTTGTTTGACAAAAGCCCAGGCAAGTTTATAAGACCAGTAAGCTCACTGTCTAGCTCTCTGTGCTCTGCTTTAATCCCTGCTTTTAATGAAAACACAAAACGGTTTACACTCCATCCAAAGGAGGTCTCTTCGTGCGTATAGATTCTTCTTAGATTTGCCTGCTGTTCATAGCGCATCCCGTTTCGCTCTACGGTTAAAAGATGTGGCTCCGATTGCAACTCATTTATACTTATCAACGTAAATGCTTTTGATTTCAATCGCTTTACCCATTTCAATGCATTTTGAACCCTGTAAACTGGGGTTTTAGCAAACTGATTATTGGCAAATGCACCTTGGGTTATCACATCTGTATTTGCCCATTTTAAATCTGTTTTGAGTATATTTTTAAGATAGGCTGAGTTATTATTGGTTTCTAAACTGATTACACCCGCCAAGTGATCTGAATTTAAGAGAGAGTTATCCTCCTCTTCAATAAGTTTAGTTCCATCGGGAAGATAGTAGGTTGTGGCTAATAGCGAACGTGATGTTTCGTGATGATTGAGATAATGAATTTGAGTTTTCAACTCTGTCTCTTTGCTCAACCCCCAAAGGCTGCTTGTGGAAACAAAGTGAGAACGGTTAAACATTGTTCGCTCTTTTTCTAAATCGGCTATCCTTGCTACACCTACTCTAAAAAAGGTGTTTCCACTCATATCAGATGAAGATGAAAAGTCTCGCATCTCTCCAGCATAGTCCTCTCCAATATTATTGCTTTTAGTTGTGCTAATGTTTTGCATCTCCGATTTTATCATCATAGCAAAGAGTTTCCCATCCCACAACATTTCTTGTGGCGATTCTGAAACTCCAGCACCCCCATCGATAGTTGCAATCCACTTAGCTTTCGATTTATCTTTCATCTTAAGGTTCACTGCAGCCTGATCAGAAATAGTAAAACCCTCTAATGCCTTCACGGGTTGATGATTTTCCATCACTTCTACCCGCCCTACATCTCTTTGAGGAACACCGTTTGTAGCTATTCCGTAACGTCCCTCTAACATGTCACGACCTTCTATGTAGAATTTATTAATTGATTTCCCATTGTAGTAAATCCTACCATCTTTTTGTACATCAAATCCAGGCATCTTTTTTAATACATCTCCAATAGTACGGTCTTGCTCGGTTGCAAAATTAGACACACTATAAACAATTGTATCACCCTGTTCCCAAATTTTCCTGGATTTAATTACCACCTCTTTTAGCTGCACTTCGCTCATCTCCATAGCTATGTCGAATGTCTGTATTGCCGTTTCACTCAAACTGCGCACCTCTTCTCTATAACCCATTAGCGAAAAGTGAAGAGATGATTTCTTTACTATCTCAAGCTTTACTTTTACTGTAAAGCTTCCATCGGTAGCTGTTTGTGAGTAGCCAAGGATAGTTCCACTGTTTTTATCCTTTAGTGTTACCATAACATATGCTAAAGGTGTGTCCTCTTCCTTATCAGTTACTTTTCCCGAAAGTGTTATTTGAGCAAAGGTTGCTGCTATATAAAACAGAGAAAAAAGAATAAACAAAGCAATCCTACCCATAATGTATCTATTATTTACAGTCTAATTCTTGCACATCGTACATACTTTCATCTAAATCGTCAGCTGATTCACCCAATCTACTCATATCTCGCTTTAGAGCACGAATCATATTTTTTAGGCTTCTTGACTGTTTTTTCAACATCTCACAACGGGTAGTTGGCTCAAACTCTGGATAGTTTTTCGAGAAAGTTTTCGTATTAAAATAGATAGGCTTGTTCGATTTTTCTATTCCTTTCAATTCAAAACTATAGGCATTGTCCGTATCTGTTACTTTTACAATAAGCCCTGGAAGCCCAAAGAACTTCATAGGTCCATCATTTACAGGTATTTCTGGAGTAAACCAAGCCACATAGTCACGCCCACGCCATGTGCAAGTTGCTTTTTGGCAATGATACCCTAAATAAGTCATCGTATCTTGCTCTATTTGCCAATTTTGAGGAATATAATCATCGGTATAGTAGCCGATAAGAGAACGCCCAGCAGCGTCTTGAACATACATTTCTCCTTTAGGATAATTTTTATAGACAATACACTCAGATGCCAAACCTGGTATTTCACTCATAATTAAAAGTTTTTCTGCATCAGACTTTCCTTGAGCTGCAGCTTGAGCATGCCGTTTAAAAACATCGTTTGTTCTTTCTCCAATTATTTTACGTCCCTCTGGTGTAGAACTAAGTATCAATTGATCTACTGTCTTTTGACTGTAAAACTTAGAAAGGTTATGCCCTATTTCTAATCGCATATCATCCCTTTTACGTGGAGTAAGAATGGAGCGTTTATAATAATCGTACTGACAAACAAATAGTGTAGTGTCAATAGGCTGCCAACCAAACTGATCCTCTTGAGAATAAGAGTTAATAATAGTGCAAACTAGTGTTAGGGTTAGGATAAGTTGTTTCATAATGCTTCTTGTTTTCTTAATATTAAAATATCACTGCTTTTTAAAATATCAAAACCTAAAAAACACACTCGCAACCACATTGCGAGGACGAATCTGATACT
>CAZLMF010000118.1:0-3850 GCA_964560565.1 uncultured Oscillospiraceae bacterium | reverse complement strand
GTGATTACATCGGAATCAGCCTTATTAGCAGGGCGCTGAACAGGGGTGAAGTCGTATACATCATAATCCTGCGGTACTACAATCATGCCTCCAGGGTGTTGACCTGTGGTGCGCTTTACTCCCGTACAGCCGACTACCAGTCTGTCCTCCTCAGCTTTATGTACTATCCTATTGCGTTCCTCAAGGTAATTTTTCACATAACCATAGGCGGTTTTATCGGCAACAGTGGAGATTGTTCCTGCCTTAAACACATGCTCTGAGCCGAACAACTCCTCGGTATATTTATGCGCTTGTGATTGATATTCGCCGGAAAAGTTAAGGTCAATATCGGGTGCTTTATCACCGTCAAAGCCTAGGAAAGTTTCGAAGGGTATATCCTGCCCGTCACGATTGTAGTCGACACCGCAATTTGGGCATTGTTTAGGCGGTAAATCGTATCCTGAGCTTACTGAGCCGTCGAGTATGAACTCGCTTTTGAGGCATTTTGAACATACATAGTGAGGCTTTAGCGGATTGACCTCAGAAATACCGGCCATTGTTGCGACAAAAGATGAGCCGACTGAACCTCTTGAGCCTACTAAGTAGCCGGATTCAACGGACTTTGCGACAAGCTTTTGTGCAATTATGTAAAGTACTGAAAAACCATGCTTGATAATTGAGCCAAGCTCACGCTCAAGCCTTAATTTCACTATTTCGGGTAAATCCTCGCCATAGACTTCTTTTGCTCTGTTCCAAGTTATTCGCTGTAAATCCTCTTCTGCGCCCTCAATTTTAGGGGTGTAAGTGCCTTTTGGTATGGCACGGATATTCGAATCAACCATATCGGCAATTTTATTTGTATTTGTAACTACAACCTCGTATGCCTTTTCCTTGCCTAAGTATGAGAACTCCGCAAGCATTTCATCGGTTGTCCTAAGGTATAAGGGAGGCTGATTATCAGCATCAGCAAACTTTTTTGAAGCCATGAGGATTGCTCTGAATATGCTTTCACTTTCATCGAGAAAATGAACATCGCAGGTTGCACATACTGGGATACCAAGTTTCTCCCCTATGCGGGTTATTGTACGGTTATAGTCACGCAAATCATTTTCGCCGCTGACCTTTCCGTTATCGACCATGAAGTGGTTATTGGCGATAGGTTGAATTTCAAGGTAATCGTAGAATTTAGCGATTTCGCATAGATTACCCCAGCTTCTGCCCTCTGATATTGCCCTGTAAAGCTCACCCGCTTCACAGGCGCTGCCAAAGATTAAACCATCTCTGTATCGTAAAAGCTCGGACTTAGGAATTCTAGGTGTACGGTAAAAGTAATTAAGATGTGCCATGGATATAAGCCTATAAAGATTTTTCAAGCCCACTGAGTTTTTTACAAGGATAATAAAGTGATGTGAAGGCAAAACCTTCGGATCATCATTGTTAAGTGCAGCGTTTATATCAAATACATTTTTTATGTTTCGCTCATCTATTAACCTTTGGATAAGTTTGATAAATATTTTTGCTGTTACACCTGCATCATCTGAGGCTCTATGATGGTTGAAATTCCCTACCTTCAAGTACTCAGCCACGGTATTAAGCTTATGGTTTTTTGCATCCTTGAGCATACTGCGTGCCATTACAAGGGTATCAATGACAGTTGCGCTATACGGAATTTTCAAACGCTGACTTCCTGCCCTTATAAAAGATGTGTCAAAGGAAGCGTTATGTGCAATAAGCACAGGACGCTCGCCGCAAAATTCATAAAATCTTCGTATCACATCATCCTCAGAGGGTGCATCTTTTACCATCTCATCGGTAATTCCTGTTAGCTCGGTTATGTTTTCAGGGATGTGTCGTTCTGGATTTACAAAGCTGTTGAAGGTATCCACTATTTCTAAGCCACGGATTTTCACCGCACCAAGCTCTGTCATTCTATCTATATGAGGGCTAAGCCCTGTGGTTTCTATATCAAATACTATGAATTCGCCGTCAATATCACGATCAAAGTCGCCTTGTACGGCTTCAACGCAGTCATTGTATACATACGCTTCAACGCCATAAATTAGCTTAAAATCGCCGCCGTCTTTTTGAATCTTATCCACTGCGGACATCGCTTCAGGGAAAGCTTGCACTACACCGTGGTCTGTAATCGCAATGGCTTTATGCCCCCATGAATAAGCACGCTCAATAAGCTTGTCCACGGGTGTCAGTGCATCCATTTCAGACATATTGGTATGCAAGTGCAGCTCAACGCGCTTTTCTTCCGACACATCCTCACGCTGTTGCTTTTTAACAAGCATTATGTCCTTTGGGCGTATGGTGACTTCCCTATCATATTTATCGTAGGTTGCCTCACCTCGTGCAACTAATGTACCGCCTGCTTTGATATTTTTAAGTATATCTGCTTTCTTAATGTCATCTATGACTTTAAGAATATTTGAACCTGTATAATCAGTAATCCCGATAGAAAGGATAATCTTGCTTCCATCTCGTGAAATGCGCTCGTCGACTTTAAACACATCGCCCCAAACACATACCTGCCCAGAATCCTCACGAATCTCGGATAACTTATTGGTGACATTGGCTATTTTCTTGCCTATTACCTGTATAGCTTGATTGCCGTCAATAGGCAACCCCTTAAAGCTCACTTTTACAGTGTTAGGCTTTTTCTCTTGGGAAGGTGTTGCGTAAACGGTTGGGTTTTCAAGCTCCGCTTCCTTGATTAGCTGCTCATGCTTTACGGAATCACTTTTTACCTTACCGCTGAGCTCCACTATAACATTGCATGAAAACCTGTCCTGTATAAAAGCCTGAAGCTTTTGACAAAACTTCATCTGCTCCAGTAGCTTTTTTCCGCCATTTGCAAGCTTAACATTAAGCTTTTTGTCCGATAATGTATACGATGCTCCGTTTAAGTGACCGTTTATTGAGGCCCCACTGCGTGCAAGCTCAGCTATTATGTCTGGTATACACTCCTGTGTAAGCATATTTGGCTTGTATTTAGGGAAAAGACGCACTTTAGAGACTTTGATAGCCTGTGATAGTCTTTCCTCGAACTGTATAACCTCATCAATATTTAGTAATTCTTCAAAGGAAGCTGTAACCTCAACGGTTTTAGCTTCCTTTTCGTATTCAATGCTTAGCATATTGCCGCACTTTATGCTGTCACAAAGCTCACAGTGCCCACCTAAAAGCTCTCCAATAGTACAATCAGGCATATAAGCTACCTCCTTTGATTTACAAACTCTTTATCTCGGATAACAGCTCGTCTACAATGTTATCCTCGTTGATTTTGCGCACAACCTCCCCCTTCTTAAAGAGAACTGCGCATCCGTCTCCTCCCGCTATGCCGATGTCGGCCTCTCGTGCTTCACCGGGGCCGTTTACCACACAACCCATTATTGCAACGGTTATATCCTTTTCTATTCCTTCAAGCGCTTTTTCAAGCTTATATGTAAGCTCAATCATGTCAATCTTTGTGCGCCCACAGGTGGGGCATGAGATGATTTTCAATCCTCCTTTGCGCCCCATTACCCGAAGAATATCCTTTGCGGCTACTATTTCACGCAAAGGATCAGCTGTAAGTGATACACGTATAGTCTCGCCAATGCCGTCGTGTAAAAGGCTGCCAATCCCTATTGCTGACTTGATAGTGCCCATGCGTTCAGTGCCCGCCTCTGTTACACCTAAATGCAGAGGGTATTGGCATTCCTGGCTTAGCAGCCGGTAGGAATTTATCATAGTATCCACATTTGATGATTTAATTGAAATTACGATTTCGTGAAAGTCGTTATCCTCAAGCATCTTGACATGCCTCATTGCACTCTCCACAAGTGCATTGGCAGTTGGAGAACCATATTTCTTTAGCAAGTCA
>CAZLMF010000117.1:0-3913 GCA_964560565.1 uncultured Oscillospiraceae bacterium | reverse complement strand
TAAACCCTTTTGCCAATTTTGTCTTAATCATGATGCCCTCCAATTATGTTTTATCTTGTTGTCTCGGTTTGAATGTACAGCAGGGTTTAAGCTAGAATTGACTCAGAGGAGTCTTGTTTTGGTGTCACCTGCTCAATGTCAACGATTTTTCCATCGCTTATGCGAATGATTCTGTCTGCGTAATGCGCAATACCCATATCATGGGTAACAAGTATCAAAGTTTGCTTATTTTTACGCACCATCCCCACTATAAGATCCATCATCTCTTGAGTGGTTTTAGTGTCAAGGTTGCCAGTTGGCTCATCTGCAAAGACGATACGGGGATTGTTGATAAACGCACGGGCTAAGCTTACACGCTGCTGCTGACCGCCGCTCATTTCCGACGGACGATGTCGCACTCGGTTCCCAAGCCCCACTGATTTAAGCATTTTAAGTGCGCGTTTATTGCGTATACTGCGCGGCACCTTGTTGAAAATAAGGGGCATTGCCACATTTTCTAGTGCTGTCAATGTGGAGAGAAGATTATACGACTGAAACACAAAGCCAATATTCACCTGACGAAACTTGGCAAGATTTCGCTCACTCATATTATGTATGCTTTTACCGTTTATTGTAATTGTGCCGTTTGTGGGCTTTTCAAGGCCTGCAATAAGGTTTAGCAGGGTGGACTTACCCGAGCCTGAAGTGCCGAGCAAACAGCAAATTTCCCCATTTGCAATGTTTAGGTTGATACCGTTTAGAGCGATGATTTTTTCCTGCCCCATGCGATAGACTTTGCTGATGTTTTTGATTTCTATAAGATTTTCCAACGCCTCACAGCCTTTCTGTCAGTTAAGCTATACCAGTTTTGTACAACTCCACTATAATGTCTGCTATTTGTTTTGCCATAAAAACAGGTAACTTCCCCCTTCTGATATATAGTGTCGAATAAAACACGAATTGTTTCAAAAGATTTATTACAATTTAGTCACAAAGCTTGGCTTCGACACACAAGCTTACATTTACTATATTATATCATTATTCTAAAAATTACTAAACGATAATTATGCACATAAAATGTCAGTATTTGTTGTAGACAATCACCTATATTAAATCACAACAAGACAAACAGTGATAATGTTCAACATTATACCCATATACTTGTGCAAAGCGACAAAGTTATAATTTATTAAAAAACAACGTCACATTCTGGCAAAGAATATGGTTATATAATATAGAGGGATTAATAAACCTCGAAATATTTTTTTATTCATAGGAGGAATTAAATGAACAAAATCAAAACTATAGTTAGCCTAATAATCGCGCTTGTAATTACCTTTATTGCGTCTTCATGCACGTTAGGCATTATGGATTATAGTTCAATAACATCGAAGGAAACTACAACAAAGCGGCAGACAATGGCGACCACCACTATTGAAAATACATACTACCAATTTGAGACGTCATCTCATGAGAACAAGGAAACTACAACAAAGCGGCAGACAACGGCGACCACCACTATTGAAAATACATACTACCAATTTGAGACATCATCTCATGAGAACGATGTTACAGTAGACCAAACAACTAAAGAATCAACAGTTCAAGGTATAGATAATTACTACTATCCCGCAACAGTTATTAACGTGATTGACGGGGATACACTTGATGTTTTGTTAGGCAGTGAGACACGTAGAGTAAGGCTAATTGGCATAAACACACCAGAATCTGTCGACCTAGATAAACCGATTGAATATTATGGTATAGAAGCAGCAGAATTTACACGCAACTTGCTCAACAACCAAGATATTTACTTGGAGTTTGACGAGCAGTTATTCGATAAATATCAACGAGCACTTGCATATGTTTATTTCAATGATATATTTGTTAATGAGCTTTTAGTGAAAAACGGCTATGCAACCGTTGCAACATATCCACCTAATGTTCGTTATGAGAAACTATTCACCCAAGCTGAGCAATATGCTAGAGATAACTGTTTAGGAATGTTTAAATCCATCCCGACTACTCAAGTTCAAACCGAAGCTTCGCAAGTGGTGTATTATTACATATCCACTAGTTCAAAAGAAATCTTTCATTATCTTAACTGTGAGTGGGCGGATAGAATCAACAAGAATTATGCTTATTACTATCCATCAAGACAAGATGCTATAAACTCAGGCTGTAGACCATGTAAGGTTTGCACCCCTTGAATTCCCTCACATAGACCAAAGTGTACCCCCAAAAAAACCTATATGTCATACGTTATAGCACCATACTACGCAAGCTTTGATATACCCTAACAAAGACAGCCTTCGACATGCGTAATAGTAGAATTTAAAGCATTTTCCGCATGAATACTATAAGATATGACAATAAAAATAAAACATATTGACAGAGCCTAGGGTGCATGGTATAAATAATGGAATAGCTGTGGTAAACAGCTTAGAAAAATGCACTAGGAGGCGAATATGAGCAAACAACAGAGATTCCGTGTTATACCTATCATTGCGGCTATCGCAATCCAGCTATGCTTAGGGACAGCATATATTTGGAGCGTCTTTCAAGAGGGCATAGCAAAAAGCCTATTTGCAGGCAACAACGCAAACGCAGCGCTTACCTTTTCGATTCTGCTTGCTGTTCTAAGCATCGGCAGCACTATCGGTGGCAAAATGCAGGATAAGATCGGCCCCCGTTTTACGGTTATTATCGGCGGTGTGGTATTGGCGATTGGCTTTTTCTGCGCATCTTTCACGGTGGAATCGGCACCATGGCTTTTGTGGATGACATACGGAGTTTTAGGCGGCCTGGGGATGGGCTTTATCTACTCAACCACCATTGCGTGCGCACAAAAGTGGTATCCCGACAAGAGAGGGCTTATCTCAGGCGTTATAGTATCCGCACTCGGTTTCGGCGGAGTGGTATTTACACCCATAGTTGAATCAATTATTAAAACATTTGGTAATGGTGTTGCCGGCAAGGGCGAGCTTATTTCGTTTAAGATACTCTCCTTGATATTCATAGTTGTTTGCACCGTCGGTGGCATTTTCATAAAGAATCCGCCTGCGGATTTCATACCCGAGGGATGGACACCTAAGAAGTCCGCATCAGGGGTGGTGCAGGACTTGAAGCCGTCGCAGGTTTTGAAAACACCGCAGCTTTATCTGTTGACGTTTTCGCTAATGCTCGCATGCATGAGCGGGCTTATGATGATAGGTTTTGCAAAGCCCATTGCGCTTGCTCGTGGACTTGCCGAAACCGCAACAGTCGGCGTTTTCGCCATTACGCTGTTTAACTCATTTGGCAGGCTTTTCTGGGGAGTTATCTCCGATAAGCTTGGGCGCAAGAGGACTATTGTGTTACTGCTTTGTCTGACGGCGGTGCTCTCGCTTTGCGTGAACATTGCAACAGGTTACATGATTTTCGCATTGATAGCCTGCATCGGCTTTGCATATGGCGGATTTCTCAGCGTTTTCCCCGCATATACGGCGGATTTGTTCGGCACTAAGTACACCGCTACAAATTACGGAATCGTTCTGATAGGCTTTGGCATAGGCGCAGTTGCATCGTCATACATAGCAGGCTACTTCAAAAACATTGCCGCAACCGACATAAACCTAATGTTCCCAGCTTTCGTTATCGCAGCGGCAGCTGCAATTGTCAGTGTGTTGCTGATAATGCTGATAAAGCCCTCAAATGCTTCCAAGTAAGCACCCGAGGGGCAAGTTTGAATGGCACTAGATAGTACTGAACCCTCATATATCTACGGCACAAGTAATCCCACAAGGCTAAAATCCTTGAGGGAATGACTTGTGCCGTTAAAATTTGATATAATTGTCTTGAACGAAATAGATATAATTATTCCCTAAGGGAGCACACCTCTTGAAAATGCGCCAATCAAGCTGATTTAGTGGTGAATTAAGGGGCAGGTGTTCAA
>CAZLMF010000116.1:0-3931 GCA_964560565.1 uncultured Oscillospiraceae bacterium | reverse complement strand
GGGCAGGAGCAGTTCCACGACTTCTTTTTTCCCTTTACAGAAGGGTTTAAGTACGTAGCTGCTAATGATTTAGGCGATCTTAATGAACAGCTTGATGAAACAGTCTGCGCAATCATAGTGGAGTTTGTTCAAGGTGAGGGCGGAGTTTGCAATATTGATAAGGACTATGTAAACACCGTTACAAAGCTTTGTAAGGAGCGTGACATTCTCCTAGTAGCGGATGAAGTGCAAACAGGAATAGGGCGCACAGGCAAGCTGCTTTGCAGTGAGCATTACGGGGTAATGCCCGACGTTACCACCCTTGCTAAGGGGCTTGGGGGAGGACTTCCCATTGGTGCAGTGCTTGCGACGCAAAAGGTAAGCGCAGTGCTATCCTACGGTCAGCATGGCACAACCTTTGGTGGCAATCCCATCGTTTGCGCAGGCGCTTGCGAAGTAATCAAAAGGGTAAGCCAGCCAGAATTCCTGCAAGAGGTTATTAAAAAGAGCGAGTATATAAAGCAAAAGCTTGCAAAGGTAAGCGAGATTGAGGACATAAGCGGTCAAGGGCTAATGCTTGGCTTGACGCTTAAAACCAAGACAGCCTCTGAAGTGGCAAAGAAATGTGTAGATGCAGGGGTACTGGTGCTTACTGCAAAGGCAAAGGTAAGGCTTTTACCGCCTCTTAATATTAGCTGGGATGAGCTTGATAAAGGGCTTGAACTGCTTATAAGCGTTCTCTCAAATGCATAGATATAACTTGAAAGGGGAAATAAGATGAAGCATCTTTTGAAAATGTTGGATTTGAGTAAGGAAGAAATCATTGATATACTCAATCTTGCTGACCAGCTAAAATACGAGCAAAAACATGGCATACCCCATCCCCACCTAAAGGGCAAGACACTGGGCATGATATTCCAAAAGGCGTCCACAAGGACACGTGTTTCTTTTGAGGCAGGAATGTATCAGCTTGGGGGTTATCCGCTGTTCCTGTCAGCAACTGAGCTGCAAATAGGGCGGGGCGAGCCTGTACAGGACACTGCGAGAGTGCTTTCACGCTATATCGATGCGATAATGATAAGAACCTTTGACCAAAATGAGGTTCAAGCGTTAGCGGACTTTGGCGACATTCCGATTATCAATGGCTTAACTGACTTTTCACACCCTTGTCAGGTTCTTGCTGACCTTATGACAATTAGGGAGTACAAGAACAAGCTTGAAGGGCTGAAAATGTGCTATATAGGCGATGGAAACAACATGGCAAACTCCCTCACTGTGGGCTGTTTAAAGGTAGGCATGGAGGTATCCCTTGCGTGCCCTAAGGGCTATGAGCCTGATGCTTCGGTGCTTGAATTTGCAAATAAGCATAGCAGCTTTAAGCTTGTGCAAAGTCCGGAACAAGCGGCTGAAGACGCCGATGTCCTTATTACTGATGTATGGGCATCAATGGGACAAGAGGAGCAAGCTATAAAACGTAGGAATGATTTCGAGGGTTATCAGATTAACCACAAGCTTCTTTCCCTTGCAAAGCCTGATGCAATGGTAATGCACTGTTTACCTGCGCATCGTGAGGAGGAAATCACCAACGCTGTGCTTGAGGAGCATGCAAGTGAAATCTTTGACGAGGCAGAAAACAGACTACACGCTCAAAAGGCGGTAATGGTTAAGCTAATGGCTGGCTAAGAGCTAAAATGCACCTCCTATGGTAGAATGAAAACTACCATAGGAGGTTTGTTGTGTCTAATTGATTGAAAAAAGACTTATTTGTGGTGGTATTGCACTACTCCTGCTCCCATTGCCCCTCAGCGGAGCTATTAGCCTTGAGAATGAGGGTTGAAATGAACTGCTTTAGTTCGTCAAAATCCCTTTGCACTAAATTGCCTTCCAACAAGCAACATCGTAATTAAAAAAATATTTTCAAAACAAATGTTAATGTTGTAAAAACAACTGAATTCAATGTCGGAACAATGTATAATGGGACTATAATACACAAGGAGGTCGAATTAATGTCGAATATGTTTTGTTTTCAGTGCGAGCAAACTGCAAAGGGAACCGGATGTACTGTTTCAGGTGCTTGCGGTAAAAAGCCTTCCACATCAAATCTCCAGGACGAGCTTACAGGTGCGCTAATCGGACTTACAAAGGCGCAAAGACAGGGCGAAGAAACAACACAATCAACTTATAAAACTATTATTGAGGGTCTATTTGTGACAATCACAAACGTTGCCTTTGATGATGATGCAATTCGTTTGCAGATTGAGAAAACCAAGATGCAAGCGGCAGAATCTACTGGCGATAAGCTTGAGAATATCAGCTTTGAGGCAATGGATATGCAGGACCTATGGACAGCGGACGAGGACAGCCGCTCACTTAAGTCACTTATCCTGCTTGGAATGCGCGGCATGGCAGCATACGCATATCATGCGCTAATGTTAGATTATATAGATGATGAAGTAAATGCGTTTTTCCTAAAGGGGCTTCGTGCTATCAGCGAAAATCTATCGGCAGATGAGCTGCTTAATATCACAATGGAGCTAGGTCAAGTCAACCTAAAGTGCATGGAGCTACTAGACAAGGCAAACACAGAAAGCTACGGCACTCCAGTACCTACAAAGGTCAGCACAAACCTTGATAAGGGGCCTTTTATCGTAGTCTCAGGTCATGACCTAAAGGATTTAGAAACAATACTAAAGCAGACGCAGGGTAAGGGTGTTGATATTTACACCCACGGCGAGATGCTGCCTGCTCATTCATATCCAAAGCTAAAGGCTTATTCCCACCTCAAGGGCAACTTTGGTACTGCATGGCAAAATCAGCAAAAGGAACTCCAAGACCTCAAGGGCGCAGTTTTATTTACTACAAACTGCCTAATGCCTGTTAAGGAAAGCTATAAGGACAGAGTATTCACAACTGAGGTTGTATCATATCCTGAGCTTGTGCATATCGACGATAATAAGGACTTTACACCTGTTATCGAAAAGGCACTAGAGCTTGGCGGCTACACTGAGGGTAGGAAAATGACAGGTATAAACGGCGGGGATGTGCTTACCACAGGATTTGGTTGGGGCACAGTGCTTTCAGTTGCGGACAAGGTAATCGATGCTGTTAAGACCGGTGCAATCAAGCACTTCTTTGTAGTTGGCGGATGCGACGGTGCAAAGCCCGGCAGAAACTACTACACCGAGCTTGTTGAAAAGTCACCTAAGGACAGCGTAATCTTAACCCTTGCTTGCGGTAAATACCGCTTCAACGACCTTGATTTAGGGGAAATCGGCGGACTCCCACGTATAATGGACATGGGTCAGTGCAATGATACCTACAGCGCAATTCGAGTGGCGCTTGCACTTGCGGAAGCCTTTGACTGCACAGTAAATGAACTGCCCCTTTCAATCATACTTTCATGGTACGAGCAAAAGGCTGTTTGCGTACTGCTAACACTGCTTTCCCTTGGCATTACCAATATCCGCTTAGGCCCTACATTGCCTGCATTCGTGTCACCTAATGTGCTTAATATATTGGTTGACAAGTTCGGTCTTGCGCCTATCACAACAGCTGAGGAAGATTTAAAGACATTGCTTGCATAACATTGTTACAAAAAAGCTGAGAGCGAATGCTCTCAGCTTTTTGCTTAATTTTTTTTATCGAAAAGTATTGTTCTCTTATCAAGTGCAAGTGCCATTATATAATAGACGATTAAACTCCCGATGGCTTGAATTAAGCCTGCAGGTATTGTTGCAAGCTGTGCAACCCAGTTGCCGTAAAGGATAACCTCAACAATATAGTAGCTTACTATGGTGATAATTCCGCTAAAAACAGCACCTAAAAGGTTGCGCTTAGTGAGGATTTTACTTCCCTTACTTGAAAAGCACAGAGCATTGAGGGGCTTAATAATAAGAGTCGGAAGAATGTATATATGGTAGCCTGTCAATGTATCCGAAAGCGCTCCCCCAAT
>CAZLMF010000115.1:0-3937 GCA_964560565.1 uncultured Oscillospiraceae bacterium | reverse complement strand
TGAAAACATAAACATAGTGGATTTGCCCGGTTATGGATATGCAAAGGTCGCAAAGTCCGACAAATCACGCTGGGCAGGCTTGATTGACGGATACTTGAAAAGTGATCGCAACATTGGCGTTATATTTCAGCTGATTGATTTTCGCCATCCTCCCACAAAGGACGACCTACTTATGCTAGACTTCCTTATTGAAAGTGAGTTGCCTTTTGTGGTCGTTTTAACAAAGGCGGACAAGCTGACAAAAAACCAACGCATTAAGCGTAGGGGAGCACTTTCCGCGGAGCTTCCATATTCCGAGCAGCTGACAATAATTGAATTCTCTGCGCAAACAGGTGAGGGCGTTGAGGAAATCCATGAGATAATTACCGAGCTTGCACAGGACAGCATATAATACGTAAAGGAGATGCAGTATGTTTATTTCTGAAAATTTATCCGTAAACGAAAAGGGGCACCTAACAATAGGCAATATGGATAGTGTTGACCTTGTGCACGAATACAAAACTCCTCTTTATATTATGGATGAGGAGCTTATCCGTAAAAATATACGCAGGTTTAAGAATTCAATTGACGTACATTATAGCGGTAACGGATTAGTATGCTATGCGGCAAAAGCCTTTATGTGCAAGGAAATATGCCGTATAATGGCTGATGAGGGTGCTGGGCTTGATGTTGTTTCGGGCGGTGAGCTTTTTACTGCAATGAGCGTTGATTTTCCAGCTGAAAAGCTTCTGTTTCATGGTAACAACAAAACTGATGAGGAGCTTACCCTTGCGCTAAACTATGGAGTTGGGCGCATAGTTGTTGATAATATCGATGAGCTTAATCGCCTTAATAAGTTAGCAGGCAATCTAGGAAAGCGCACAAACATAATGTTTCGCATAAAGCCTGGTATTGACGCTCATACTCACGACTTCGTTCGCACAGGGCAAATTGACAGCAAGTTTGGACTTGCATACGAAACCGGCGAGGCGTTCAATGTAATTAAGCACTCCCTTGAAATGGAGAACTTAACTCTAGTGGGATTGCACTGCCATATAGGCTCGCAAATATTTGACACTGACCCCTTTGAGCTTGCGGCACAGGTAATGCTTGACCTTTGCGCACAGGTTAAGAAAGAACTAGCATTTAACATAAAAGAGCTTAACCTAGGTGGAGGCTTTGGAATAAAGTATCTACCAAACCACAACACTCAGCCTTATGAAACATATATGGAGCGTGTAGCAAAAACCGTAAAGGTGACCTGCGAAAAACATGGAATTGCTACGCCTTTTATTCTTATCGAGCCGGGACGCTCAATAGTAGGCCCTACAGGCATTACCCTTTATACCGTAGGTTCAATTAAGAATATTCCCAATGTCCGCACATACGTCTCAGTTGACGGTGGAATGAGCGACAATCCACGTTATGCGCTATACAAGTCGGAATATGATGTGCTTGTTGCAAATCACGCTAACGAGCCGAAGGATTCTGTAATTACCCTTGCAGGCAGTCGCTGTGAAAGCGGTGACCTTATCGGTGAGGGTATGAAAATTCAAACTCCCACAGAGGGGGACATTGTTGCCGTGCTTGCAACGGGTGCATATAACTACTCAATGGCTTCAAACTACAATCGTGTACCTCGCCCTGCTGTTGTCATGGTAAGCGGTGGCAAGTCGAGAATTGTCGTCAATAGAGAAAGCTACGAGGATGTTTGCCGAAACGATATGTAAAAATACCATTTACTTTTTCAATGTAATGTGCTAAACTATATTATATAGTCTAGCACATTATTATTTATTAAAAAAGTTATGGGGTGACATATGAACAGCAAACTGAAGGATGAAAATCTGGATTATATGTTTGAAGCGATATTAACGCTTGAAACGGTAGAGGAGTGCTATAATTTCTTTGAGGATTTATGCACTGTGCTTGAGCTTAAATCTATCTCTCAGCGCCTGCAAGTTGCAAAAATGCTTAGCGACCATCATGTATATAATGATATTGTTTCAGCTACAGGGGCAAGCACCGCCACTATCAGCAGAGTAAACCGCACGCTTAACTACGGCTGTGACGGTTATTCAATCGTGTTTGAGCGCCTAAGGGAAAAGGGGATTATGTCAAAGAAGGATAAACCCCAGTGAGTGGATATAAAAGCTTTGCACATTTTTACGATAGGCTAACAGGTAATATTGACTACAAACAGCGAGCGGAATACTTTGATAAGCTTATTACGATTAATGGAGGCAAAAAGGAGATACTCCTTGACCTTGCATGCGGTACAGGTAGCTTAACTGAGCAGTTATCAAAGCTTGGCTACGACGTAATCGGTGTTGACGCAAGTGCTGAAATGCTGTCTATAGCAGCGTCAAAGGGGCAGCAGGGGATAACCTACCTTTGTCAGGATATGCGCTCCCTTGACTTGTATGGCACTATTGACGCTACGATTTGCGCTCTTGATAGCATAAATCATATTACCGAAGAGGACGAAGTAATGCGCGTGTTTGAGCGTGTGTCACTATTCACTGTCCCCGGCGGACTTTTTATTTTTGATGTTAACACTATATATAAGCATGAATTTGTCTTAGGTAATAACACCTTTGTGTACGACCTAGATGATATTTACTGCGTATGGCAGAATGAATATTTGGCGGACACCTCCACTGTGAAAATTAACCTTGATATTTTTGAACGTAAAGGCGAACACTTTTACAGGCATGAGGAGAGCTTTTCCGAGCGTGCATATTCAATAGAGCATCTGGAAACAATGCTTAAAAGCACCGGTTTTAATGTGCTGTCAAAATACGAGCTCGGAAGCTTAAATGAGCCAAAAAGCGATACAGATAAAATAGTTTTTGTAGCAAGAAAGGATTAGCAATGGGGAGAATTGTTCGAACATTATCAGAAGATGGCTCTGTGCTTGCATGTGCGGTGGATACAACCGATGTTGTAGGCGAAATGGAGAGCTTTCATAAAACATCAGCAGTGGTAACAGCAGGCCTTGGCAGACTTATTACAGCCGCATCAATGATGGGTAGCATGCTAAAGGGGGACGATGACTCGCTAACCCTTCGCATAAATGGCGGCGGCCCCGCAGGCAGTTTAATAGCAGTATCAGACAGCAGAGGCAATGTTAAGGGCTATGTTGCAAATCCCATTGTAGAAATCCCCCTCAATCAACATGGTAAACTTGATGTTGCAGGCGCTGTGGGTACAGACGGATATTTATCCATAGCAAAGGATTTAGGGCTAAAGGAGCCTTACACAGGGCAAACCCCTATTATTTCCGGGGAAATAGCTGAGGATATCACGCATTACTATGCAGTTTCGGAGCAAACGCCGACAGTATGTAGCCTGGGTGTGCTAGTAAATCCCGATCTTACAGTAAAAGCGGCAGGAGGCTTTCTTGTACAGCTTTTGCCTTTTGCGCCCGAAAGCAGTATTGATGTTATTGAACGCAATATAAAAAACATGTCATCCATTACGCAAATGCTCGAAAGCGGGCTAACATCCGAGGAAATTGCACTTGAAGCGCTAAGTGGTCTTAATGCGCAAGTGCTAGACTCATGGGAAGTCGCATATAAATGTGATTGTAGCCGCTCAAGGATTGAGCGTGCGCTGATAAGCCTTGGTGAAGCTGATTTAACAGATATGATTAATCTTAATAAGGACACAGAGGTATCGTGTCACTTCTGTGACAAGGTATATAGCTTTACACCTGCTGATCTTGAGGTATTATTAAAATCATCAAAATAAAAAATAGCCCTTGACATTTCCATCGATAGTAGCTATAATAATAAAGCGCCTGTTTTACAAGGCGCTAATCAATGGATAAGATTCGTTGATGAAAAGCGGGTATAGGTTTGGCTGTTTAACAGTAACGAAAAGCTGCGGATTTAGCTCATTTGGTAGAGCGCCACCTTGCCAAGGTGGAGGTAGCGAGTTCGAGCCTCGTAATCCG
>CAZLMF010000114.1:0-3958 GCA_964560565.1 uncultured Oscillospiraceae bacterium | reverse complement strand
AACGTTATATAAGAAAAAATACTAGTTAAGCATATGGCGATAAAATCCATAGTTCACCTGCCTTGGGTTATTGTAGTTCTCTACTAGCTCAAATTATTCTATGCAGTTAGGATGAAATAATCCCGTGGTGACCTCAAATTCAGCTTTCTTTGAGCATGTAGTGTGTTTATTGTGTTGTGAAACAGCAAACAAAAAAGACGGCAGTTGCCGTCTTTTTTCTATTTAGATAAAACCTTGGGTAAGCGTTCGGACATTATAAGCATAAGGACTGCAAAAAACAGCAGGTAAAAAGGGTATGCCACCATGCCTGTATATTTAGAGAGTACACCAAAAATAGGGGGTATAAATGTACTTCCCACATAGGCGCTTGCCATTTGTATGCCTATAATTGCCTGTGAATTATCTTTACCGAAGTTTGAAGGTGTGGAGTGAATAATCGAGGGGTAAACCGGGGCACATCCAAGTCCTATTATCACAAGCCCAATCAAGGCTAGATAATCCGTCTCAATAGGAAGCCCCACTAAGATAACGCCCGCGATAATAGTAATTATCCCTACTCTTATCAGCCTTCTATCCCCCACCCTTTCAGATATAAATCCGGATATAAACCTGCCAAAGGTGATGCCGAGGAAAAATAGCGCTGCAAACCTTGCGGCGGTTTCATCATCAGCGCCACGGTGCTCAACAAGGTAGCTGCTTGCCCATAGCCCTGTTGTGCTTTCTAATGCGCAATAGCCAAAGAAGGTGATAAGTACGATTTTTACGCCTTTAATTCTCAGAGTCTGCAAAAGTGTTAAGCTGGCTGTCGGAGTTTCATCGGTCTTGATTTCCGCAGACTTTCGTTTCCATAGGGGTAGGCTGAGGAAAAGAAACGCCGTTAGTACTATCTGAATAATTGATATTGAGCGATAACCCATTGACCAGCCAAGACCGCTAGTTAAGCAATAACCCATGATATAAGGGCTTATCGACGCTCCAACGCCCCAAAAGCAGTGCAGCCAGCTCATGTGCCGTGAGGCATAGTGCAGGGCAACATAGTTGTTCAAAGCTGCGTCAACTGCACCTGCTCCAAGCCCGAATGGGATTGCCCATATACAAAGGAATATGAATGAGCTTGAAACGGAGAAGCCAAATAAAGCTATCGCTGTCATCAAGACGCTTACTGCGGTAACAAGCCCTGCTCCAAGCTTTCTTGTGAGTCGGTCGGACATTAAGCTTGATATAATTGTTCCGCCTGCAATAATCATTGAAACTATTCCGGCGTATGACATGGAAACATCAAATTCCTTATGCATAACAGGCCACGCCGAGCCTAGAAGTGAATCAGGCAATCCAAGGCTTATAAATGCAATGTATATTATTACAAGTAAAAGTGAGTACATGAATCCTCCAAAATTATAGTATTCTATTTGTGCTGTGTCTTATGGGTTAATTTTTAGATATAATATCCACTTTATCGATACATATTGATAGTATCATCGCTCCAAATATGGACTTCTATATACCGTTCAGGGCCATATTTTCCGTCATCGTTCCAGTTCTGCGGTAATCCGTATTTATCTATGATAGTTAGTATTTCATCATAAGTATAAAGTTTATGCCTATATTCCTTGCCGTCGCTAATAGTCGGGCTGAATGTCGGCATTGAGTCGCCATATGTAAACGAAACTGTTTTCAAATCAAATTTCTCAATAGGTATCTTTATGAATGCGCTGTTTTCATACCATGTGCTAAGCCAAGGGCTGTGTTCAATCACCATGTAATGTGGTGATTTTCTTTTTATAATTCCACCCTTTTTGGTGAATTCTGCTCTAATTATTCCTTCGCAATTATGCCGATATTCAACATATTTATCATGTCTTTGTGCGCTTTGAGAGTCGGGTTTGCTCGTTTTGATCTTATTAAGTATAATCTTTGCTTCATCGATTGTCAATTCAGATAAATTAACAAACGGGCCAATTGACTTGTCGAAATAGTGGTATAGAAACATAAAATTCTCCTCTGATTAAGTGCTTGTCCTTTTTAGTCCTTAGTAGCAAAATAAGTTTCTACATGATTTGCAAGCTGTGAAAAATCAACAACAATTTTGCCGTCATATGTAGCATTTCTGCTGCTAAACAAAACGACATTTAGTCTTAATTTTATCTCTTACTCAGCGTCCTCATCCAACGCTTCAATTAAGAAGCTCATAGGGCGGAACCCATCGTTACAGGATATCATTGCGGATTTTTTGTTCTTCATCCAACCGTCATAGAAATCCTCGCCCCCGTGGGCAAGCGTCATCACAAAGGCAGACATGCTCTCCCATGCGCTGTCGCACATTCCTTTTGGCTTTTCCCAACCATTTGCAATAAAAACCTGTCCAACTCTTGTATCGCAAGCGTGCTGGATAGGATTTTCGTAACGCTCAATCAAGTCCTTATAAACAGTCTGCCTCATTGCTGTAATTTTTACCTTTTTCATTGTTCCTCTCCGATTAACGCTTCACACTTACGTTATGTTTCCGTGTAGCTGCTGTAAAGTGTAGAATAAATTTTTAAAATGCGGTAATAAAGTATATACCAATCATCTACTATTTTCTTAGCTTCTGCTAAGCCGCTTTTTGTCGCCTCTCTGACGAATTTGATGGCTTCAATCTTGCGATTTCCGTTAAGTAAAATATTAACTTGCGAAACCTCATCATATGTAAGAAAACGCCCTAGGGCTATACTATATTCTAAATCCTGCATATTTTGCAGGGCTGCATCCCTTGCGTTTAGTAGCATTTCGCAGGTTTTATTAGCTTTGCTTTTATTTCATCAATCATAATTCTCTCCTAGAAGCTTTTTTATTGATTTATCTGTAACATATCATAACATTTGCGTAGTCGAAAAACAAGATAAATAAAGTTCTTTTATCATGAGTAGGCAGGAATAGCAAAAAGCTCAGCTTAATAGCTGAGCTTTTCGTTAATTAAGTTAAGACTGCTTTGCTTTTTTTCTTGCAATCAATATTACACCAGTTGCACTAAGCAAAATAGCTTCGAACGGAATCCTCTTAGAGCCTGTTGAGGGGTTGTCGTCAGAATTGTCAGGCTCGTCGTCTGTTGTGGGTTCGTTATCAGAGTTTGGTTCTTCTTCGGAGCTGTCAAGCTCATCATCTGTTGGAAGCTCGCTTGTGATTGTAATCACATAATCAGATGCGTGAGTGAAATCAAGTCCTGCTTTGCCATCTGTTCCAATCTTTCCGCTTGATACATATTCCAGCATTTTTGTAGCTGGATTGTAGTAATACAAATTCGCATACTGTCCGCTGTTTGTGCTGCCCAGGGGAACTGTCAGCACTGCTTTGAATCCGAAATTGCCCTCAAAGCCAAGCTGAAGCTGATGCTTTTCACCTGCTAATATGTCGAGCACGCTAGTTGGAATTCGCTGTGTCAGAGGCTTTTTGACTGTTAAGTCAATATTTTTTGCATCAATAATATCCTTGCCGTTAATTGTCCAAACATAGCCGTTTGACATTGTTATAACAAGATTTATATCCTTGCCTTTGATAGTATTAAGAACGTTCTTAGGCAGTTGCGTTGTGCCGTTCATGTTGATTGCAACGTCAGAACCTTCTGATGCATTTGAGATTGCATTATTTACTGCATTCCAACCTATTCCGCCTGCAACTGATGGTTGTGGCAGATAGTAGACATCTTCTGTTGGGGGATTAGGATCAGGTCTTTCAATTATCTCAGCTGAAATAGGCAGCATTCCGCTAAGGGCGTCTGTATAAGCAGTTTTTGTGCCATATGACACATAACATTTTGTGATAGCAGTGCTACCAGCAAAAACCTCATCATCAAATGTTGGCGGAGTAGCTCCCAAAAATTCAACTTCCTTAAGGCTTGAGCAGCCATAAAACGCAGCATAGCGTATGCTCGTCACTGATGATGGGATAGTGATGCTTGCAAGGCTTGTGCATCCGTCAAACG
>CAZLMF010000113.1:0-3970 GCA_964560565.1 uncultured Oscillospiraceae bacterium | reverse complement strand
CCCTCCTCATCGGGAGTAGTAAAGCGTGGGCAGTTATACCGTTCAAAGAAGTAGCCGCTGAAATCCTTGTCGGCTTTCATATTGCCCATATTGTTTTCCACAAGCTTTTTTATGCACTCATCATGCATACCGTAAATGCTGTCATCATCCTCTTTACCCTTAATCCAGCAAACCCCAAGATCCCCTTCGTCAAGGTCTATGCACTCAAAGCCCTCGGGCACGACTGTATCGGTAGGAAAGAAAATGCCAATCCAGTATTCAAAGGATTTTTCCCAATCATCGGAATTGTATCGCATAAATCCAAGGTAGCCGTTTTCAATATCCGTTGCCACTGTACTTGCCTTTTCGAGTGTCGCAAACCAACCATATTGCCACCACTCGCCCCATTTCTCCCCATAATCTCCGTTGGAGTCCCTATCCGCATTGGTATAACGCTTGCCGATAAGTCGCAGTGCAGGCAAATGCTCCTTGTAAACTTTGATGATTTCTGCCATTTCCAATTCCTCTGCTTCGTTTAGATATTGAACATATTTTAACATAGGCATTATAGAAAATCAATAAGTTTTACAAGATAAACGCTACCCTAAAGCAAAAACCGCAGCCCATTCGGGCTGCGGTTTTAAGTTGCTTAGTGAAATTTTATGCCTTGTAAAGCTCTTGTAGCTTAACTAGGTGCTCGTACTTGCGCTTTGAAGCAGCAGATGCGGTATCAGCAAGCATAGCTGCACGCTCTGGGTTTGTCCTTGTAAGTGAGCTGTAGCGAACTTCGCTCATCATGAACTCCTTGTAATCAGTGGAAGGTGCCTTGCTATCAAGGGAGAACTTGTTGTCAAGGTCAGGATTAAAGCGGAACAGATGCCAGTAGCCGGACTCAACAGCACGCTTTTCAACGGTTTGTGCAAGAGTCATACCGCCCTTGATACCGTGGTTGATACAAGGTGAGTATGCAATGATTAGTGAAGGGCCGTTGTAGCTTTCAGCCTCAAGGAATGCCTTCAAGCACTGGTTGTAGTCTGCGCCCTGTGAAACCTGCGCAACATATACATAGCCGTAGCTCATTGCAATTGCTGCAAGGTCCTTCTTGCCTACTTCCTTACCAGCAGCAGCAAACTGTGCAACTGCGCCTGTAGGAGTAGCCTTTGAGGACTGACCGCCTGTGTTGGAGTAAACCTCTGTGTCAAATACTAGAATATTAACGTCAACGCCTGAAGCGATAACATGGTCAAGACCGCCGAAGCCGATGTCGTATGCCCAGCCGTCGCCGCCGAATATCCACATGGACTTCTTGGACAGATAGTACTTGCTCTTAAGGATTTCCTTAGCAAGTGAGCTGCCGTCCTTTTCAAGCTCAGCAACAAGCTTTGCAGTAGCAACTGAGTTAGTATTGCCCTCATTGTAGGTTTCAATATACGCATCAATTGCAGCCTTTAGGGTTGCAGATGCGGTTGTTGCAATCTCATTTACCTTAGCAAGTACACGCTCGCGCAGTGTAGCTTGTGCAAGGAACATACCGTAGCCATACTCAGCGTTATCCTCGAATAGGCTGTTTGCCCATGCTGGACCCCTGCCTTCGCTGTTGACTGTGTATGGAGTTGAAGGTGCGCTGCCGCCCCAAATTGAGGAACAACCTGTTGCGTTTGCGATAAACATTCTGTCGCCGTATAGCTGGGTCGCAAGCTTAGCATAAGGAGTCTCGCCGCAGCCTGGGCATGCGCCGTTAAATTCAAGTAGAGGACGCTTAAACTGGCTGCCCTTAACGGTGGTAGGCTTAAACTTAGCTGAAACCTCTTCCTTTTCGTTAAGGTCAATAGCGTAAGCGCTGATGTCCTGCTCGTGTAGCTGTGTTTCAAGAGGCTTAAGCTCAAGTGCCTTTTCACCCTTCTTGCCTGGGCATACGTTTACGCATGAACCGCAACCTGTGCAGTTAAGAGCGGAAACGGTAATAGCAAACTTATATCCGGGAAGTCCGGTTGCATCAAGGAGCTTCATTCCCTCAGGAGCATTAGCTGCCTCTTCTTCGTTTAGTATTGCAGGGCGGATAACCGCATGTGGGCAAACAAATGAGCAGAAGTTACACTGGATACAGGTTTCTGGCTTCCAGCATGGAACATCAACAGCGACACCGCGCTTCTCATAAGCGGCTGTACCCTGAGGCATTGAGCCGTCTGCTCTGTCAAGGAATGCGGATACAGGGATATCGTCGCCCTTCTGTGCGTTTACAGGGATTAGGATGTCGTTTACAAAGTCAACAAGATCCTTGCGCTCGCCGATTGCGACAGGCAGAGTGAACTCACCCTCAAGGTCCGCCCAAGAAGCAGGAACATTGACCTTAACAGCGCCGCTTACGCCCTGCTCGATAGCCTCATGGTTCATCTTGACTATCTTTTCACCCTTCTTGATGTAAGAAGTGGTAGCAGCGTCCTTCATATACTTAACAGCTTCATCGCCAGGGATAACATTTGCAAGGCTGAAGAATGAGGACTGAAGAATGGTATTAATACGTCCGCCAAGTCCGATTTCCCTTGCGATTGAAACGCCGTCGATTATATAAAACTTAATGTTGTTCTTAGCGATAAAGCGCTTTACTTCAGCAGGCAGATGAGTTTCAAGCTCCGCCTCGGACCACTGGCAGTTAAGCAGGAATGTGCCCCCTGGTTTTAGCTCCTCAGCCATCTGATACTTGCCTATATAGCTTGGGTTGTGGCAAGCAACAAAGTCAGGTCTGCTTACAAAGTAAGTGGACTTGATAGGCTTTGTACCGAAGCGCAAGTGGGAGATTGTGATACCGCCTGACTTCTTTGAGTCGTAGGAGAAGTATGCCTGTGCATACATATCGGTATGGTCGCCGATAATCTTAATGCTGTTCTTGTTAGCGCCGACAGTGCCGTCTGCGCCAAGTCCCCAGAACTTGCAGCTGATTGTTCCCTCAGGGGTGGTATCGGGGTTCTCCTTGATTTCAAGTGAAAGGTTTGTAACGTCATCATTGATGCCGATTGTGAACTCAGGCTTTTCGTTGTTCTTGTAAACAGCGATAATCTGAGCAGGTGTGGTATCCTTTGAGCCTAGTCCGTAGCGACCTGTAAATACAGGGGTGCTCTCGAACTTTGTGCCCTTAAGAGCTGCAACAACGTCAAGATACAAAGGCTCGCCCATTGAACCGGGTTCCTTTGTGCGGTCAAGAACGGAGATTTTCTTTACGCTGTCAGGAATAGCAGCCAATAGCTTGTCTGCGCAGAAGGGGCGGAATAGTCGAACCTTAACCAAGCCGTACTTGCCGCCGTTTGCGTTTAGATAGTCAATAGTCTCCTCAATGGTGTCATTGACAGAGCCCATTGCGATTATTACATGCTCAGCATCAGCTGCGCCGTAGTAGTTAAATAGCTTATAGTCAGTGCCAATCTTAGCATTGACCTTGTCCATATAATCCTCGACAATTGCGGGTAAAGCATTGTAGTAGCTATTGCATGCCTCACGAGCCTGGAAGAATATATCAGGGTTTTGAGCTGAACCACGAAGAACAGGGTGCTCAGGGTTAAGAGCTTTATCACGGAATGCCTGAGCGGCATCAAGGTCAACAAGCTCCTTTAGTGTGTCATAATCCCATGTTTCAATCTTCTGAATCTCATGTGATGTTCTAAATCCGTCGAAAAAGTGAACAAATGGAACCTTGCCCTTAATGGTAGCGCAGTGAGCAACCGCACCAAGGTCCATGACCTCCTGTGGGTTAGTAGCACAAAGCATAGCAAAGCCGGTTTGGCGGCATGCATAAATGTCGGAGTGGTCGCCAAAGATAGAAAGCGCATGGGAAGCAACTGCACGAGCTGAAACGTGGATTACGCAAGGGAGCAGCTCGCCTGCAATCTTATACATGTTAGGGATCATCAGAAGAAGTCCCTGTGAAGCTGTATAGGTGGTTGTAAGAGCACCTGCTGCTAAGGAACCGTGAACAGTACCTGCAGCACCTGCCTCA
>CAZLMF010000112.1:0-3976 GCA_964560565.1 uncultured Oscillospiraceae bacterium | reverse complement strand
TCAATGGAAGGGTTTTCACGCATTGCAAGAGCAATTTCAGCGCCCCATGTATATGCGACCTTGACTTCCCCTGCAATCATTGCGTTCTTAGGGCTGTCCGAATCAAAAAGCTTGATATTAGGAGCAAGCTCCCTAAGCCAAGGCTCAGTAGCCTTTACAACTGTCTCGTCTTTGCTATTTGGGTCCTCACCCATGCCAACAAGCGCCATCGCAATTACTTCACGAACATCATCAGGCACTACAACCGACTGCTTTAGCTCAGGGTCAAGCAAGTCATTAAATGTAGTTATATCCTTATTGTACAGGTCACGATTTACTCCAATCAATGTCCAGCTAACCATGTAAGGAACAGAGTACTCATTGTTAGGGTCACTGCTTAAGCTTACATAGTTCTCGTCAAGGTTTCCGAAATTGGTAATGTTTTCTTTTGTAAGAGGCTGGATTAAATCCTTCTCAACAAATGTCGGAATCATATAGTTACTTGCAACAGTAAGGTCCCACTGGCTTGTTGCACCTGCTAAAAGCTTAGCAAGTAGTTCCTCATTTGAGGAAAATTCACCAGTGTTGACTGTTATGCCATATTCATCATAAAAGGCATCAAAAACAGTCTGCGGCATGTACTCAGTCCAGTTGAAGAAATTCAGCTCCGTTGAATACCCGTCAGAGGTTTTGCCCCCTGAGTTGTCACCGCAAGCCGCCATCATAGCAAGGCTTACCAGTGCCATTGCAAACGCAAAAAGTCTAGAAATTTTTTTCATTTTAATTATCGTCCTCCAAGCAATTTTTTAATTTATATAAGTCCAAGGATTATCCTTGAACAGTATACCGAAATGCATTAGTAATTGGTGACCTGCTCCGTTGGTGCCTGTGGTTGATTTTCACGCTCAATATTTTCCGATTTTCCCTTTATTCTTTCCTCTGCTCGCTTGTTAAATAGGTTCATAAGCATCATTATCAGCACTGTACCTAAAATCATAAGGGTTGAAAGTGCGTTTACATCAGGAGAAACACCTGTGCGTACCATGCCATAGATTTTAACAGGCAAGGTCATGGATTTTGAGCCTGTGGTAAAGAAGCTAACTATTACATCATCAAGGGACAGCGTCAGAGCAAGCATTGCGCCCGACATTACCCCAGGAGCTATAATCGGAAGCGTCACCTTGTAAAAAGTGCGGAAGCTACTTGCGCCAAGGTCCATTGCAGCCTCCTCAACCGAGCGGTCAAAGCCCGCCATTCTCGAGCGAACTGTTATGACCACAAAGGGTAGGCTAAAAGTGACGTGGGCAATAATAAGCGTCAGCATGCCCAACTCAATCTTGAAAAAGTTGAAAAACAGCAGAAGCGCAAGCCCAAGAATAAGCTCAGGAATTACTATCGGAATATACAGTAGGGAATCAATAATCCCTTTTCCTTTAAAGCTATATCGGTACATACCAACAGAGGCTAATGTCCCGACAAAGATTGATGCTAGAGTCGTCACAAGAGCAATTATCATGGAGTTTTTAAAAGCATCCATAAGTCCCTTGTTCGACCACATCTTAACATACCATTCAAGTGTAAATCCATCAAAGGTGACGTTAAGCTTTGAAGTGTTAAAGCTAAACCAAATTACTACTATAATGGGCAGGTATAGCAACAAGTATATCAAGCACGCATAAAGCACGGAGCTTGCACGCATAATAGGCTTTCTTTTCTTCATGCTAAGTCCTCCATTGAGCCTATCCTTGTGTATAGCTTAAGCAGTATTATCGTAAGCGCAATAAGCGCCATTGAAAGTGCACAAGCAAAAGGCCAGTCACGGGCGGTATAAAATTGATTCTTAATGAGGTTGCCAATATAAATGGTTTTCCCTCCGCCTAGCATATCGGATATAAAGAAATACCCAAGAGTAGGGATGAAAACCTGAATTGAGCCTGCAAAGATACCCGGGACAGTAAGGGGCAAAGTAACGCGAAAAAAAGCGCGAACTGGAGGCGCGCCTAAGTCGCTTGCCGCCTCGAGTAAAGAGCCATCAAGCTTCTCAAGGGAGCTGTAAAGCGGTAGCACCATAAAGGGGAAAAGGGTATATACCATTCCCAATAGCACCGCTCCGTCAGTGTAGAGAAGCTGCAACGGCTGCTCTATAACCCCAAGAGCGCGAAGCAGGTTATTTAATATTCCATTATCACGGATGATTGTCATAATTCCGTAGGTTCTAATAAGAGAATTTGTCCAGAAAGGCAGCATGATAAGCATAATGAGGGTACCCTTCATCCTTTTGGAAGCGCGGGAGATTATATAGGCAAAGGGGTAGCCTAAAAACACGCATATAACCGTAGTTAAAAACGCAACCCATGCGGATACTCCAAATACACGCAGATTTCCTGCGCTAGCAATCTTTGAATAACCCGAAAAACTTATGCTTTCAATATATCCGCCCAGCGGATCTTTCGTCATCATGCTTATACCGAGTATAAAGCACATTGGTACTGCTATGAAAAGTACCAGCCACAAAGACACCGGCGCAAGCATTGATACTGCCGGAGCTGCACGCTTAGCGTGAAGGCCAATATTTTTCATCTCTCAGCCCCTCTCCATAATTTTATAAGATTGATAAGGCACACTCACTTGCCGTAAAGTCAAAAATCTATAAACCCTCTATTTCACCAAGGAATGAATGCTCCTCGATTATGTTGTAAATCGGGTCTTCAGGAGTATGCATAACCACTGCACTGCCAACGTCCCAGTAAAGCCACACATGCTCGCCCACTGTAAGTAAGCTCTGGTCAGGCTGTCTAGTGACAATAATTTGCTGTTCTGTTGGAAGCTCAATAACAGTCTTAATTATCGCCCCAATGTAGATATGTTCTTTTACCACGCCGAATATTGAAAATCCTTCAACAGGCTCTGTGGAATACTTGACCTTTTCAGGGCGGATAGATACATAAACCATTTCGTCATATACGAAATCCTTGCCTCTTGCGGTGGCTTTGCCGAATTCAAGTGTTAGGGTAAGCTTGTCCCCATCAATATGCTCAACTGCCGCTTCAAGGATATTGCTCTCCCCGATAAAGCTTGCAACAAATTTTGAGGTAGGTCGCTCGTATATCTCGCTTGGAGTGCCAACCTGCTCAAGTACGCCCTCATTCATGACGCCGATGCGGTCGGACATGGTGAGCGCTTCTTCTTGATCGTGGGTGACATATACGAAGGTAATGCCAAGCTGACGCTGAAGGTGTTTAAGCTCCACCTGCATCTGCTTTCGCAGCTTGAGGTCAAGAGCGCCTAAAGGCTCGTCAAGCAACAGTACCTTAGGGTTATTGACCAGTGCACGGGCGATTGCTACACGCTGGCGCTGTCCACCGGACATTTGCGCAGGCATTCTGCGCTCGAAGCCTGTAAGCTGAATAAGCGAAAGCATTTCATTGACACGGCGGCGGATTTCCGCCTTCTTTACCTTCTTCTCCACAAGCCCAAAGGCAATGTTATCATATACGTTCATATGCGGAAAAAGTGCATAGCTTTGAAATACTGTATTTACGTTTCTTTTGTACGGGGGCAAATTGTTAGCGCTTGCTCCCTCGATTAGGACTTCGCCGCTTGTCGGTTCCTCAAAACCCGCTATCATGCGCAGGGTTGTGGTTTTTCCGCAGCCCGAAGGGCCAAGCAAAGTCAAAAACTCGCCCGTTGCAATATCAAGGTTGAGGTTGCGAACAACGCGCTGGTCGTCAAAGACCTTATCCACGTTTATTAGCCTTACTATTGAAGCCTCCCCAGCCAATTACTTTCCCCCTTTGTTTCCCATCTGCCTAAAAACAGACAGTAAAAGTCCAACACGCAGCTCTTTTTCACCACGCATTGTCGTTAATACTATTAAGTCTTATATCTGCAATCTATACTTTCATGCGCAATAAATACGCCTGAGCAAAATGCACACAGGCACCTTTTTATAGAATTGCTTCTCCTCTTTCGCCGTTGCGGATACGGATTACATCGC
>CAZLMF010000111.1:0-4020 GCA_964560565.1 uncultured Oscillospiraceae bacterium | reverse complement strand
ATTGCATATTGTATATAATATCTAGCAAAAATCAAACAACAAAACATCATAGAAAATCAGGAGGAAATGAATTGAACATACTAAAAAGGGCAGGACTGGTGATATTGTCACTTGTAATGGTCGCCTCAGCTTTTACAGCCTGCGAAAAAAAGCCAGGCGAAATGAGGGATATTACCACTGAAGAACTTGTAAAAGACATGGGCTTTGGATGGAACTTGGGCAATAGCTTAGACGGAATGCCAGAGGAAACTTCATGGGGCAATCCTCTTGCAACTCAAGAGTTATTCGACAAACTAAAGGCAGATGGTGTTAAGTCTGTTAGAATTCCGATAACTTGGTCGGATCATATAGGTCCTGGTCCTGACTATAAAATCAGCGATGAGCGCATGGATAGAGTACAGGAAGTCGTTGACTATGCGTACAATATTGGATTGTATGTCATCATTAACATTCACCACGACGGCTCGGATATGTCCAACGCATGGCTTAGAAAAGCGTCTACCGATTACGAGGGAACTCTTGCAAAGTTCAAGGCTGTATGGACTCAAGCCGGCGAAAGATTTAAGGATTACTCAGACCGCTTGATTTTCGAGGATATAAACGAGCTTGGCTTCCCGGATATTGAGCAGAACGGCGCACCTACTCAGGAAAGCTTTGATATTCTAAACGACCTAAACAGCGAATTTGTAAGCCTTATTCGCTCACAAGGCGGCAATAACGAAAAGCGGTTCTTATTGGTTGCAGGCTACTTCACAGATATTACAAAGTCAGCTAAGGGCATTGTAATGCCCGATGACGACAGGACATTCCTATCCTTGCACTACTACACTCCTTGGCGTTTTTGCATCAATGGGCAAAACGAGGACAATACCACCGCATTCTGGGGCTCGGATGCTGACATTCAGGAGCTTGAAAGGCTTTTCGACCTATTGAAATCCTCATTTATCGACAAGGGCACTCCTGTAATTCTTGGTGAATACGGAGTCAACACTAAGGCTGACCCAGCAAGCAGAGTATATTGGCTTGAAGCGGTGACTAAGATTTGTGCCGATATGGGCATAGCTCCATTCTTCTGGGACAACGGCGAGGAATTTGACCGCAAGACCAATGAATGGCGCACAGAAGGTCTTGTTGAAAGGTTTGTGCGTGCTGCAAGCGGCGAGGATTACACTGTAACAAAACCTGAATAACCCTAATTAAATCAATCAATAAAATGCGGAGTTATATACTCCGCATTTTATGTTAAAAAGCTATAAAAAGGTATTGACAAATATATTTGCATATATTATACTAAAAATATCCTTTAGGATAAATCGTATATTTATTATTATAACGAAAGGTGATGTTTTAATGACAACCCAGATGGTGATTGCACATTAACTGAATATAGGTATATTGACGCTGTAGCGTTGCTATGCCGCAAAGGGTAACCTTTCGTGAATACTACAAATTTTGTAGCACACCGTGGGTGTGTTATTTTTATGCGTTTTTAAAACCGCAGATTTGTAGCCTATGAAGGCTACTTGTCAGCGGTGTTTTTGCGTTCATTTTCAAATACTTGTGTTCAGGTTCTTGTGCTTTAGACAATGAAAGAATATGACAAAAAGGAGCTTTTTGTGAGCGTTTTAATTACAAACAAAAGCAAGATATTACTCAACAATTTTACTTGTATATGTGTTTATATAGGAGGAATATTCTGATGAATAGGGAAAACAAAAGAAAGCAATATGAAAAGGGCTATTATAAAAGCCACCCTTGCACTGATAGCTTTACTTGCAAGGTATGCGGCTGGCTTGTGGTGGCAGAAGGCGCAGGCAGTGACCACCGTAACCATTGCCCAAACTGCCTTTCAAGCTTGCATGTGGACATCGAACCTGGTGACAGGGAATCCGACTGCGGAGGCATGATGGAACCTGTTTCCGTCTGGATACGCAAAAACGGCGAATGGGCAATAATCCACCGCTGCAGAATGTGCGGAGAGCTTTCGTCAAACCGTGTAGCGGCTGACGATAACCCAATGAAGCTTATGAGCATAGCAATGAAACCGCTTTGCGTGCCGCCATTTCCGATAGAGAAAATTGAGGAAATGACAAGGCTAATGGGCGGAGAGGGAAATATAAGATAATGCAAAGCTGCCGTTCATAAAACTACGAACGGCAGCTTTTGTTTACAAAAATGCAATGTAGCTTGCTAGAAAAAGCATATAAGTTATTTTCATGCGCAACGATTTGCAGTACCTTAATAATTTCTAACCTTTAAAGGTTACACAAAAGCAAGCTATTGCCATCAACATGTAGGCATAGATAGGAGTAAATAAACCTCTTGATTTTATCTAAATGAGAGGTTATAATAAAAGTAGAAATGG
Source organism: uncultured Oscillospiraceae bacterium (assembly GCA_964560565.1). Classification (GTDB taxonomy): domain Bacteria; phylum Bacillota; class Clostridia; order Oscillospirales; family Ruminococcaceae; genus CAZLMF01. Next base: position 1,655 of record CAZLMF010000111.1, on the reverse strand, counting down.
GCGGCATAATCACCGCAGTGTTAAGCCGTCTAGCATTTTTTCTGCGGGGAAATGAGGTAAGCTATGACAAAGAAAGAAAGCGAAAAGCGTTTTATGCGCACCAATCTTCCGATTATCAGCGCTCTTGTGCTTATCGTTGGCGCAGTGGGTTATATATTACTCAGGTATTTAAGCGAACGTGCTTACAATGAGAAGTGGAAGGATTATTATGATTGCGGCATTTAATTGCCTTAATTTGCGAATAAATTAATCTTGAAATGTGCATAATAATTCCGAAATCAAAAGGAGGATTTATTATGCTAGTTAAGGACGTTATGAGCACTCGTGTAATCACGGTTACACAGGATAATACAGCTCAAGATGCTGCCAATTTAATGAAGAGCAACAATATCGGCGCAGTTCCCGTTATAAACGGTTCAAATGTCTGTGGCATACTCACCGATCGTGATATAGTGCTAAGATGCGTTGCGGCAGGGAAAACCCCAGCCCAGTGCAAGGTAAGCGAGGTTATGTCAAGCTCCACCGCTTGCGTTACCCCTACCCAATCTATATCCGATGCGATTAGCCTTATGGCAAGTGAGCAGGTAAGACGTTTGCCTGTCCTTGAAAACGGTAGTCTTACAGGGATAGTTTCCCTTGCTGATATTGCCCGTATTCGCCGCTCACCTGAAGTTGCAAATGCACTTTGCGAAATTAGCATGCCCTAAATAAAAGCTAAAATAACGGCAGGGATGGTTCACCATCCCTGCCGTTTCTCTATTCGATGCTTCCTTTGTTAGCCTTTTTAGGCTACTCTACACATTATCTAGCTTTCTAGTACTTTTCCGTCTGTTGAGATTGTAACAACCTGCCACGGAATCATTTTGCCGCTTTGCTGAAGTGCGGTAATAGTGGCATTTGCAAGCCCTGTGCAGCATGGGACTTCCATTCTCACCACAGTAACGCTTTTGATGTTATTATTCTTTAGGATTGCAGTAAGCTTTTCGGAGTAGTCCCCCTCATCAAGCTTAGGGCAACCGATGATGGTGATTTTATCACGCATGAACTCATTGTGGAAGTTTGCATATGCGTAAGCGGCACAATCTGCCGCAATAAGCAGCTTAGCATTGTTAAAGTAAGGGGCATTCACAGGCACAAGCTTAATCTGCACAGGCCACTGCATAAGCTCTGATTGCATTTGTGTTTGTATTTGCACTTGAGTTGTTTGCACAGGGGCAGTAGATGCGGTTTCCTTGCGGTTTAGCGCCATTGCTCTTTGACCAGGGCAGCCACTAAATACAGGGGCGGACTGTGCTGATTCTCTTGCTTTAGCCTTTTCCACGTTTTCTTTTACAGCTTCCTCGTCAAATTCATCCGCTTCACGCTGTTCAAAGGTTATAGCACCCGTCGGGCAAACAGGCAAGCAGTTGCCGAGTCCGTCGCAGTAGTCATCACGCAAAAGCTTCGCTTTGCCGTCTATAAGACCAATTGCTCCCTCGTGGCAAGCGTCAACGCAAAGCCCACAGCCGTTGCAAAGGTCCTCATCAATTTTAATTATCTGACGTACCATATATATCAATCCTTTCGTTTTGCTTTATTTATGTTTATGTTTATGTTTATGTTTGTCTTTGTCTTTGTCTTTATCTGTATTATAAAGCAGTTTAACGATAAAGTCG
>CAZLMF010000110.1:0-4035 GCA_964560565.1 uncultured Oscillospiraceae bacterium | reverse complement strand
TTGATGATTAGGTAAATCGCAAGTATTGGTATTATCGCTATGAAAGTGTCTTTTGCGCTGCTTGATATATGAGAGGAAATCTCTTGGAAAAGACCCTTTGTAGCATCTTCGGCTACAGGTAAGCTGCCATCTATCGGGCCTGTGCTTGTTAAAATTCCTTGTATCATTACCGCCAAGATTGCACCGGATGAAGCAATGCCAAGCATACCAAAACCGTCATTTTCTTCTTTTTCGTTACTGCGTGTCATTGCTGATATTCCAACCGCAAGGGCAAGGATAAATGGAACAGATACAGAGCCTGTGGTGTTGCCTGAGGCGTCAAATGCAATTGCTAAAAAGTCAGGCTGAGTAAATATGCCAAGGCCTAGAATGATAAAGTAAACTACCATCATGAAACGATTTAGTCTTAGGTTTTTTAGTATTCTGAATATTCCAAGTGATACCATCATGCCAACGCCTATGGACACAAGAACAACCATCAAATTAGAGTCAAACCTGCCACTTGTGATGGATGTGACTTGGTTTGCAAGGATATGCAAATCTGGCTCGGCTATAGTAACAATGAAGCCAAAAAAGCCTCCGCCTACCAGAATAATTAACAGCTTGTTAGTTTTAACGAAAAATTCGCTTATTCTTTCACCGATAGGCGTAATCGATATATCTATACCTAGTAGAAATAAAGGCATACCGATAATAATCATAAAAGTGCCAATTAAAAATTTAATGGTTGTGTCTGATTCTAAAGGGGTCAACGTAAAATTTAATAGGAGAATTATTACCATAATCGGGGTAACGGAAATTAGGGTTTCTTTGAGTTTTGCTGTGAATAGGTTCAAATATACCTCATCCCTTTCGTTCTTTATTTTTATTTATAATACTATAATTGTAACCTTTATTTGCGATTAAGTCAATTTTACAGGATACTCCACTTTTGCTTCTGACAATTATATTTATTGATATCTTTAGTCTTGCAAAACAAAAAGTATTGTGTTAAAATAATATCATACATACTGACAGTAAGGGTGCGTCCCAAACCGAAAGGCATGAATGATGTTCACGTCAAGGTCGCACTATATGTGCGGCTATTTTTATTTATTGGAGGGTACAACATGGATACTAGGGTAGCTATAATTGGGATTATCGTTGAGAATAAGGATTCTATCGAAACTCTTAATACCCTGCTCCACAATTACGGCGAATACATCGTCGGCAGGATGGGTATCCCCTATCGTGATAAAGACATAAACATTATTAGCATCGCTGTTGATGCGCCTCAGGATATTATCAGCGCCCTATCAGGGAAAATCGGCAAGCTCGATGGCATTAGCACTAAAACTGCATATTCTAATGTTATCACAAAACAGGAATAGGATATATTATTGCCGCTTTATGCGGTGATTTTATCATGTATAAATATAATCAACTAACGGGGAAGAATCTCTAACCCGAAAGAAAGGAAATTTGTATGTACAAATTCAACCCTAAGTCCCTAATTGCAGATGAGTTCATTTGCCATGATGAGGTCATGGAAACCCTTGACTACGCACAGGAAAACAAGGACAATATCCCTTTGATTGATAGCATTATTGACAAAGCAAGGCTTCGAAAAGGGCTAACACACCGAGAGGCATCAGTACTGATGGCGTGCGAAATCCCAGAGAAAATCAATGAGTTGTACGATTTAGCGGAGCAGATAAAGAAAGACTTTTACGGCAACCGAATTGTTATGTTTGCACCGCTTTATCTGTCTAATTATTGCATCAATGGCTGTGTATATTGCCCTTATCACACTAAGAATAAGCATATAGCACGCAAAAAACTCACTCAAGAAGATGTAGCTCGTGAGGTTGTTGCGCTGCAGGATATGGGGCATAAGCGCCTTGCTATTGAGTCAGGCGAAGACCCAAAAATGAATCCTATTGAGTATATTCTTGAGTGTATTGATACGATTTATTCCATTAAACATAAGAATGGTGCAATTCGTCGTGTAAACGTTAATATTGCCGCTACCACCGTCGAAAACTACCGCAAGTTAAAGGACGCAGGCATTGGCACATACATACTCTTTCAAGAGACCTACCATAAGGAAAGCTACAAAAAGCTGCATCCAACAGGTCCAAAGCATGATTACAACTACCATACCGAAGCTATGGATAGGGCAATGGAGGGTGGAATTGACGACGTCGGACTTGGTGTGCTGTTTGGACTTGAGCTATATAAGTACGAATTTTGCGCTTTACTAATGCACGCTGAGCACTTAGAGGCTGCTCATGGAGTTGGCCCTCATACCATTAGTGTGCCCCGTGTTAAACGTGCTGACGACATTGACCCCGATGTTTTTGATAATGGCATAAGCGATGATATATTCGCTAAAATCTGCGCACTTATTAGAGTGTCGGTGCCTTATACAGGTATGATTATTTCAACTCGTGAAAACAAGGATGTCCGTGATAAGGTTATCCGACTTGGTGTATCGCAAGTAAGCGGCGGTTCAAAAACCTCTGTGGGTGGATATTATGAGCCTGAACAAGAGGATGAGCGCTCCGAGCAATTTGACGTGAGCGATCAGCGCACCCTTGATGAAGTTGTAAACTGGCTAATGAGTAAGGGTTATATTCCCTCCTTTTGCACAGCATGCTATCGTGAAGGACGAACCGGCGACCGATTTATGAGCCTATGCAAAAGCGGACAAATCCAAAATTGCTGTCAGCCTAATGCTTTGATGACGCTTAAGGAATACCTGATGGATTACGCATCGGAGGACACTAAGAGAATCGGTGAGGAGCTTATTCAAGCCGAGCTTAAAAATATACCAAAGGATAACGTTCGAGAGATTTGTGTGGATAACCTTGCAAATATTGAGCAAGGTATACGTGATTTTAGGTTTTAAGATTATAATAATAGATAGAACATCGCCCTACGGTTAACCGTAGGGCGATGGTTGTTTGTATGTTACTTTTTAACTACCGGTATCCAAATTTCTGTGCTGTAGTTTTCATCTTGATTTCCCTTTGGATAGTCTTGCGGATTGCTATACATTTCTATGTTATAGCCTGCGGCAATTTTATAGTCCTTGCAGTTGGGCAACCATTCCGAGAAGATTTTGTTGTTTACCTCCTGCAAGGCATTTGGCATTGCACCCTTACAAGGGAAAACCGCCCAAGTGTTTTTTGGGATTGTTTTAGCCACATACCCGTCAGGTGTTTCCTTCCAAGGCATATAATCGTCTGCAATTAAATACTCAAATTCATCTGAGCCCATGCTTTCATCCAAGCAAATCCCATACATACCACCAACGACTTCACCCTTGCCTGTTTGGTAATGCTCCGTCCAAAACTGCGGAATTTCTGCCTTTGCTTTTTCATAGTTAAAATTCCTCGATACACCCATAACGGTAAATGCTTCCTTTTCGACAATCTTGTAATCCATAGTATAGCCACCTTCCAATGTGAATTTGATTTTTAACGAAGCAAAGGACCTTATTAGTGCTCCGTCTTTTCGAACAGCGGAAGGGGTGACACCATGAAACCGAGTGAAGGCTTTTGTAAAGCTATCGGGTGAGTCATATCCGTACTTTAGGGCTATATCAATGATTTTTTCATCACTAGATATTATCTCGCTGCCGGCAAGAGATAGCCTGCGCTGTCTGATATACTCCCCAACTGTAAAGCCGCATAGCATTGCAAATCCCTTTTGAAAGTAAAACGTAGAAACATAAGCTTGCTTTGCCATGTCTTCAACTGTCAGCTCCTGTGATAAATTTTCCTCGATGTATGCGATTGCATCGCTGATTCCTTCAATCCATCCCATAATGTCAGCCCTCCATGAGTCTATTCTATCAAATCCATATGTGATACACCCGACTTTTTATGTTATGTTTTGTCTTGCACAAACTCCAAGGTCAACGCTTCAACCTTTTTGTTGCCGCCCTCTGAAAATCCATGACCTTCATTTTCAAATATTATGAGCTCTGCCTTTTCATACTGCTCAGCTGCCATTTTTACATAATCAATCGTGACTATTCCATCTAGTGTG
>CAZLMF010000109.1:0-4086 GCA_964560565.1 uncultured Oscillospiraceae bacterium | reverse complement strand
GGTCGCTTACTCCCTATGTCCTTGCGATAATGCGCTGCGTTAAAGTCAATTCGGGAAACTGCATTATATGCCAAGCTAAGCGCAGTATCCAAGTCCTTGCCTGTACAGGTTATGCCTAAGACACGTCCACCTGCGGTGGTAAATTCCTTTCCGTTAAAGCCTGTGCCTGCATGGTAGACAGTAGCATCGTTTATCTGCCCCATAGTATCAAGTCCGTTTATAATAAAGCCTGTTTTGTAGCTCACCGGATAGCCTCCAGATGCCATTATAACGCATGCTGCGCTATCGCTGCTCCACTCGATGTCAATATCTGCAAGCCTTTCCTCATCAATAGCGGCCATAATGTCAATAAGGTCAGTTTTAAGCAGTGGTAAGACAACCTGCGCTTCCGGGTCGCCAAAGCGGCAGTTGTACTCAATAATTTTAGGGCCTTCATCTGTGAGCATAAGCTCAAAGTATATGCAGCCCTTAAATGTGCGGCCTTCCTTTGCCATGCATTCAATGGTTGGACGGAAAATTCTCTCCATACCAAGCTTTGCTAAGTCATTGCTTAGAAAAGGGCTAGGCGCAACTGCGCCCATACCGCCTGTGTTTGGGCCTTGATCGTTATCATTTACTCTTTTGTGGTCCATTGAGGAAATCATCGGCTTGACGGTTTTGCCGTCTGAAAAAGCAAGTACAGTCGCTTCAACGCCTGTCATATGTTCCTCAATCACTACCCTTGCGCCGCTTTCGCCGAATACCTTATCCTCCATAATTGAAAGCACTGCGGCTTTTGCCTGCTCAAAGTCTTGGGCAATTATTGCGCCCTTGCCTAATGCAAGCCCGTCAGCTTTAATAACAGTTGGATATTTGCCCTGTGACTTTATATAGTCAATCGCTGTTTCGGACGTTTCAAATATCTCATAAGAAGCAGTGGGGATACCATTGCGGCGCATAAATGCCTTGCTAAATGCTTTACTGCCCTCAATGATAGCGGCGTTCTTTCTAGGGCCAAAGCACCTAAAACCGTTAGCTTCCATAGCGTCAACCATGCCCAGTACCAGAGGGTCATCAGCGGCTACAAATACCCAATCTGGAGAAAGCTCCTTTGCAAGGGCAACCATGCCGTCAATGTCCGTCGCCTTGACATTGTGCAGCTTTGCATACCTGCCAATGCCACCATTACCCGGCGCACAGTGCAGCTCCGGTTTATATTTCGATGCGGCAAGCTTCAATATAATTGCATGCTCACGACCGCCTGAGCCTATTACTAAAACAGTCATTATTCCTCTGCCTTTCCGATTTTAATGCTTAAAGTGGCGCATATTTGTAAACAGCATTGCAATTCCCGCTTCGTCGCAAGCTTTTATGCTGTCCTCATCCCTAATTGAGCCGCCCGGCTGGATAATTGCAGTAATCCCTGCTTCCTTTGCTGCTTTCACACAGTCGTCAAAGGGGAAAAATGCGTCAGATGCCATAACTGAGCCGTTGGCATTTTCGCCTGCATACTTTATTGCAAGGTCTAGCGCGGTGATGCGGTTGGTTTGACCGGGGCCAACTCCGACTGTGTGGTTACCCTTAACAAGCGCAATGCCGTTTGACTTGACATGCTTTACGACTTTCCACGCAAGCTTTAGCTGTGCAACCTCGTCATCTGTGGGGGTGCGCTTTGTGACACACTTAATTTCGTCCTCATTGCATATTTCTGTATCAAGCTGTTGTACGAGAAGTCCGCCTGCGACCTTTTTCATATCAAGCATATCCTTGCTGTTAGCAGTTGCGGCATTCGGAAGTCTAAGCAGACGAAGGTTTTTCTTTGCTGTGAGGATTTCTAAAGCTTCCTTAGTGTAAGAAGGAGCGATAATAATCTCAAGGAATATCTTTGCAAGCTCTGTTGCGGTTTCAGTGTCAAGTTCACGGTTTAGTGCTACAATACCACCAAAAATTGAAACGGGATCGCAGCTATATGCATTGCAGTATGCCTCGTAAATAGTCGCACCGACGCCAACTCCGCAGGGGTTTGCGTGCTTGACTGCAACTGCGCAGGGCTGTGAATCGCCAACTTCCTTTAGTACATCAAGTGCGCCGTTTGCATCGTTGATGTTGTTGTAGCTAAGCTCCTTGCCATGCAGTTGTTCAGCTGCGCTTAGTACATTTGTAGCTGTGGAAATCTCACGGTAGAATGCTGCTTTTTGGTGAGGATTTTCGCCGTAGCGCATATCCTGTACCTTTTCAAAGGTGAGTGTGAGGGTGTCGCCAAATATTTCCTCACCTCTTGTGCGGCGCATATAGTCAGCTATAAGCGCATCATAGGAGGCTGTATGCTCGAATACCTTACCTGCAAGCTTAAACTTAATTTCTTTTGAAATTGAGCCCTTTGCTTTAAGCTCTGATACTACCTTTGAGTAGTCGCTCGGGTCAACTATTACCGCAACGTCCTGCCAGTTCTTTGCCGCAGCACGAATCATGGTAGGGCCGCCAATGTCGATGTTCTCGACTGCTTCCTCTAAAGACACTCCCGGGCGCAGTATTGTCGCCTTAAATGGGTAGAGGTTGACTGCAACAATGTCAATTGGGGTGACATCAAGCTTTTCAAGCTGTTTCATATGCTCGGGATTATCCCTTATTGCAAGAACACCTGCGTGAATCATCGGGTGGAGGGTTTTTACCCTTCCGTCTAGGCATTCCGGGAAGCCTGTAATATCGGATACATCCTTTACCGCAACTGAATGGTCACGCAAAACCTGTGCAGTGCCTCCTGTTGAGATAATCTCAAAGCCCAGTGATATAAGCTCCTTAGCAAAGTCAATTACCCCCTCCTTATCCGAAACGCTGATAAGCGCACGCTTTTTTGCATTTTCCATGATAATCCTCCCTTTCAAATTCGTCAAATCATTTTGAGTTTGTTATAACCTATATACGGGTATAAGCTTTCCCGTCTTTTATTTCGATTTTATCGCTGCATAGCAGTGATAACGCTTTTGGCAGCAGATGCCATTCAGCTTGCTCCATTACACGCTTTTGAAGAGTTTCGGGTGTGTCGTCATTTAGAACTTCAACCGCTTTTTGTAAAAGAATTGGCCCTGCGTCAACTTCTTCGTTGACGAAATGCACCGTTGCGCCTGTTATCTTTACCCCTGCGTCGAGTGCCGCTCTATGTACACGAAGCCCATAAAAGCCCATACCGCAAAATGAAGGGATAAGTGCTGGGTGAACGTTGATAATGCGGTATGGATACAAATCTGTTAGCTCCTTTGAAAAAATGGACATAAAGCCTGCAAGGACAATAAAGTCAATCATATTTTCCTTGAGCACAGATATAATAGGCTTGCAAAACTCCACCTCATTGGTATAGCTTTTACGCTCGATTATTACGGTGGGAATCCCTGCCTGCTTCGCTCTGATTAGAGCATAACAATCAGGCTTGCTTGCCACTACAAGTGCAAGCTTGCCGTTTTCTATTTTACCTGCTTTTTCGGCATCGATCAGTGCTTGGAGGTTAGTCCCCCCTCCTGAAACGAATACAGCTATATTGCGCATGTTGCCTCCTAATACAGTATTACTCCCTCATCGCCCTTAGCAAGCTCCCCTATTACCTGTGCACGCTCGCCACTGGCACCCAGAATTTCCACAGTCTTTTGAGCATTTTCCTTATCGGTTACAACTGTCATACCAATGCCCATATTAAAGGTGTTGAACATATCACGCTTAGAGATTGCTCCCTGCTTTTCAATGAGATTGAATATTGCAGGGGTATCCCATGCCTTAGTGTCAATTTTAGCGGTTAGACCGTTTGGCAATGAACGTGGAATATTCTCGTAAAATCCTCCACCTGTTATGTGGGAAATGGACTTTACGTCAACCTTTTCAAGTAACGCTAGAATAGCTTTAACATATATCCTTGTAGGGGTTAAAAGCTCCTCACCAAGGGATTTCCCAAGCTCTGCCACATAGCCCTTGATGTTGACACTTCCGACATTTAGCACCTTGCGCACAAGGGAAAAGCCATTGGAGTGAACACCGCTTGAGGAAATACCAATTACAATATCCCCTGCCTTTTGGGTTGCAGGCTCTAAAATTTTGTCCTTGTCAACAACTCCCGTG
>CAZLMF010000108.1:0-4320 GCA_964560565.1 uncultured Oscillospiraceae bacterium | reverse complement strand
ACGACTTCACCCCTGTTCAGCGCCCTGCTAATAAGGCTGATTCCGATGTAATCACCACACATTTTGACTATCACTCTTTACACGATACCATTCTCAAACTTGACGAGTTGGGTCATGACGTTCCGACGCTTTATAAGCATTTAGAGGATATGACGGGAGTGAAAATATCTGATGTTCCTCCTGCTGATCCGGAAGTAATAAGAATGTTCACCTCCACCGAGCCCTTAGGGGTAACTCCAGAGCAAATTTTCAGCCAAACAGGCACTTTTGGCATACCTGAAATGGGTACTAATTTTGTCCGCCAAATGCTGATTGAATCCAAACCCACCTGCTTTAATGAGCTTGTGCAGATTTCTGGGCTTTCCCATGGTACTGATGTATGGATTGGCAATGCTCAAGATTTAATTAAAGATGGAACTTGCACTATCGGCGAAGTAATCGGCACACGTGACAGTATAATGGTTTACCTTATGCAAAAAGGTATTGATCCTTTGATGGCGTTTAAAATTATGGAGATCACTCGTAAGGGCAAGGCGAAAAAGGAGCTTACTCAGGAGCATTTAGATGCAATGCGTAAAAACGGTGTACCAGAATGGTATATTGAAAGCTGTATGAAAATCAAGTATATGTTCCCTAAAGCACATGCTGCCGCCTACGTGACAGGTGCAGTTAAGCTTGGATGGTTTAAGCTAAATTATCCCCTTGAGTTTTATGCCACAATATTTAGCGTTCGAGGTGATTTCGATGCGGAAATTGCAGTTGGAGGCGAGCATGCTGTAAAAGCTGCTATCGAACGTATTGAAGCCCTTGGCAAAGATGCTACTGCAAAGGATGAAGACAACTACAACACCCTGCTTGTAATAAATGAAATGTTTGCTCGTGGATATGATTTTCTGCCCGTTGATATATATAAATCGGATGCAGTGCGTTTTATTATTGAGGACGGTAAGATTCGTTTGCCCTTTTATAGTATAAAGGGAGTAGGGGAATCCGCCGCAAACGCTCTTAAAAGCGCAGTTGAGCAAGGGGGCTTCCTATCAAGCGATGAGCTTCAACTAAATAGCGGTGTATCAAAAACGGTCATAGAAACACTTGAGCAAATGCGCGCCTTCGGAGATCTGCCTAAGTCAAATCAGCTCACATTGTTTTAGACAAATTTACCAAGGGCAGCAGAAAAAAATCTGCTGCCCTTGTGCGTATATACATTTTTAAGGTTTTAGAGTTGACTTTTAACAAACGCTATGGTATTGTAGTAACATGTTAGCACACTAAAGTGTTTATACTCCATAAAAAATTATGCTAAAGGATGCTATGTATATGAGAACCTATGACCTTATCACCCCGGAGGGTACAAGAGATTTACTCTTTGATGAATGTCGGATTCGCCGCATTGCAGAAAGCAAACTAAGCGAGATATTCACACGCAAAGGCTATTCGGAAGTTGTGACCCCAGGTCTTGAGTTTTATGATGTATTCAACCGTGGCTCACGCTATTTTAAGCAGGAGAGCATGTATAAGCTTGTTGACTCAAAGGGCAGGCTTCTTGTCATGCGCCCTGATTCAACCATGCCAATAGCAAGGCTTGTTGCAACAAGGCTCCGTGACGGATATTTTCCGCTAAAGCTTTTCTACAACCAAAGCATTTACACTTCAAATCGAAGCCTTGCAGGGCGTAGTGATGAAGTGATTCAATCGGGCATTGAGATAATAGGCGGACAGCAGCGTCGTGCGGATTTAGAGGCGTTAACAATTGCAATTGATACACTTAGCATTTGTAAGCAAAGCAATTTTAGGCTTGAAATCGGTAATATAGCTTTCTTTAAGGAACTGGTATCTTTACTTAATACTTCCGACGAAAATCGTGAGCAAATCCGTGACTTAATTGAAGCGAAAAACTACCCGGCACTTAACGAACTGCTCGATAGCATAGGGCAATCCGATGTTGTTACCGCACTTAAGCAGTTACCTCGCCTATTTGGCGGAGTTGAGGTTTTAGACAAAGCTGCTACGCTTTATAGCAATGAGATAACAAATGCCGTGATAAGCTCACTTAGAGAAGTGTATAACGATTTATGCTCCCTAGGGCTTGGGGATAGTGTTACAATAGATTTAGGACTTGTCAACCGTACTGATTACTACACAGGGCTTATTTTCCGCGGCTATGCACAAGGCATTGGTGAAGCGGTGCTATCAGGCGGTCGTTATGACAAGCTTATAGCTGAGTTTGGGTTTGATATGCCTGCTACCGGCTTTGCAGTAAATGTTGATGCCATTGCAAGGGTAATGCAAAATTCTGATGATAATGTATCGGTTAAGCCTGATTTGATAGTTTACGGCGAAGATGGGTTTGAAATGCAATCCATTCTCTATGCTGATAAGCTCATATCAACAGGTATGACTGTAGAGAACGCAATCTCAGAAAGTCTAAAGGAAGTTAAAAACTACGCATTAGCAAGGGGTATTCTTCGAATAGACATAGTAGGGGAGTCTGTAAAAACGATAGAGGTCGGTGATGAAAATGCAAACAGCTAATCCAATACGAATTGCACTTACTAAAGGCAGACTTGAAAAGGATACAGTCAACCTGTTTGAAGAACTTGGCTTTGACTGCTCACAGCTGCATGATAAGGGGCGAAAGCTTATACTTTCAATCCCTAACGCAGGTCTTGAAGTAGTCCTTGCAAAGGCACCCGATGTAATTACTTATGTTGAACACGGCGTATGCGACATTGGAGTTGTCGGCAAGGATACCATAATGGAAATGGGAGGCAAGTATTTTGAGCTTGTTGACCTAGGTTTTGGCAAATGCCGCTTTGCACTAGCGGCAAAAGCAGGCTGCAACTTCTATGAAGGCTATTCAAGAAAGACAATTGCAACTAAATATCCGAATGTCGCAAGGACTTTCTTTGAAAGCAAGGGGATGGATGTTGACATTGTTAAAATTGAAGGCTCTGTTGAGCTTGCGCCGCTTTTAAAGCTTGCCGACGGAATAGTGGATATAGTGGAAACAGGCTCAACCTTGCGTGAAAACGGCTTAGAAGCTTTCGAGGATATTGCTCCGATTTCAGCTAGGCTTATAGTAAACGTTGTGAGCATGAAGCTGCGACAAGCAGAGATTGAGGAGCTTGTTCGTAAAATAGAAAAGGCAGGTTGCAAAAATGATTAAAATAATAAAGACTGACGGAAGCGAGCAAGACTTCCTAAAAGAACTTAATAACCGCAGTGGTGCTGCCGATAAAAAGGCTACCGCCGCTGTTACAGAAATAGTCGAGAATGTCCTTATATATGGCGACAAGGCTGTTATGGAATACACAAAAAAGTTCGACGGTATTCTACCTGAATACTATGAAGTGCCGAGGGATGTAATAAATACAGCACTAACTGAAGCGGATAGCGACTTTGTTGAAGCAATGCTAAACGCTATTGAGAATATTACTGATTTCCACACAAGACAAAAAACACAGGGGTTTATGGATGCTCGTGACAATGGTGTTATACTAGGTCAACGTATTCGTGGTCTGCACAGGGTAGGGCTATATGTGCCCGGTGGCACTGCTGCATACCCATCTTCGGTACTCATGAATGCAATTCCTGCTAAAATCGCAGGAGTGGGCGAAATAATTATGGTTACCCCACCACAAAAGGATGGCAAGCCTAATAAGGATATTCTATGTGCTGCTGCTCTTTGCGGCGTTGATAGGGTATTCCTTGCAGGGGGCGCACAAGCCATTGCTGCCCTTGCTTACGGCACAGATAGCATACCAAAGGTTGACAAAATCGTTGGTCCTGGTAACATTTACGTTGCAACCGCTAAAAAGCTTTTATACGGCACTGTCGACATTGATATGATTGCAGGCCCTAGTGAAATACTTATCCTTGCGGATGATACCGCAAACGCTGCATTTGTCGCCGCTGATTTGCTTTCACAAGCAGAGCACGATACCCTTGCAAGTGCGATACTCCTCACAACCAGCAAAAGGGTAGCAAAGGAAACCCAGCAGGAGCTTGAAAAACAGCTTGCTAAGCTTTCACGCAAGGATATTGCAACACGCTCAATTGAGGATTACGGTGCAATTATCCTGTGCGATAGCGTTGCGCAAGCGGTAAACCTTGCAAACGAGCTTGCACCAGAGCACCTAGAAGTGTTTATGGAAAACCCCCTTGAATATATAGGCAAGCTTGACAATGCAGGCTCTGTTTTCTTGGGTCAGTATTCTCCCGAATCTCTTGGTGACTACTACGCAGGTCCTAACCACGTTCTGCCTACAAGCAAAACCGCACGCTTTTTCTCCCCATTATCGGTTGATAGCTTTATTAAGC
>CAZLMF010000107.1:0-4484 GCA_964560565.1 uncultured Oscillospiraceae bacterium | reverse complement strand
ACTAACCCTCTTGACGAGGTTAAGCCTGTATTATCTGTAAATGATGTGCTTGTACTTAAAAAGATAGTCAAGGAAATCCACCTTGATGATGCGATATATAGGTATATTACCGAGCTTATTAGGCAGACACGCAGCCACAAGGACATTGCCCTTGGGGCAAGCCCTCGCGCGTCTATTGCGCTTATGCGCACCGCACAAACCTATGCCTATATCAACGGGCGCACGTTTGTTACACCAGAGGATGTTGCGGCGATGTTCCCGTATGTTGTATCCCACCGAATTATGCTCACACAGGAGGCAAAGCTTCATAGGGCAACAACGGACAAGCTGATTGATGAAATACTAGGTTCAATAAGAGCGCCATTCAAAGGAAAAAGGCAATGAAGCATGCAAGAATAATCTATATTTTTATTCTTCTGGCGGCACTTGGCTTTGCGATAGGGCTTATGGACCGTTTATCCACAGTCGTGCTTATTGCTACGCTAATTATACCGATTATCTCCCTTATATTTTTCCTAATCAGCTTTCGCAGTATAAAAATAAGCTTAACTCCCGATGACATATATGCGCAAAAGCTTGAGCAGGTAAGTTGTACCCTTGAAATGCGCAATAGGGGAATATACCCCTTTATCCAAGTGCGTCTTACAGGGGATTTTGTCGATGCTAGTACAAATAGGATTAGCAAACAGCGCATTGTGTTTGAGCTTATGCCAAAGCAGTCTTATTCTATGGAGCTTCCTATGTGCATGAAGTACCGCGGGGAATATTTAGTTGAAGCAAGCTATATTGACGTTTATGATGTGCTGGGGATTTTTCATTTTAAACTAAAAGCTGGTGCAAGGGCAAGAATTGTTGTCATTCCGAGGCTTTACGCAATAGGCTCACTTGGCACAGGCACAATGTCGGAGGATAATGAGAGCAAATCAAAAAATAATGCAGGAATTGATAAGGTTGACTTATCGCATATAAGGGAGTACATGGACGGCGATGTCCTTAAAACTGTACACTGGAAGCTATCCGCAAAGCAGGATGAACTTATGGTAAAGGTGCTAGAGGATAATTCCAACTCAAACGTTGCGATAATATCTGACCTAAACTGTTATTTTAACGATTATGACAAGGATAACCTCGCAGTTGATGGGGTGATAGAGTCATGCCTTGCGGTGGCTTATAGAAAGCTTGCTGATTCATGCGGCAGTAATATCCACTTTTACAGCTCTGAGCATAAAAAGATAATCAGGCAGGAAGTCAAGGATGAAAACAGCTTTGAAAGGCTATTTTCACAGCTTTCCACAGTTAAACTAACTAAGGAGCTTTTCCCCATTGAACAGCTGCTTGATAATCTCAAGCGTGAGATAAACGAAATAAACGGAGTTTTTATTATCACCTCAAGCCTTACGGCGGAGAGGTTGACATCCTTCATCAAATTTTCGCGCACTCTTTCGTCGGAGGTGAACCTCCTTTATGTGGATTTAAGCGATGAGTTCGACCCCATGCTTGAAAATATGCTTAAAGCAACAGGGCTGCGGCTATGGAGGCTTGACCCGAACGATTTGAAGTTATCCATTGAAGTGGCGCTAAGCTCAAACGCAAGAAAATACTAACATTACTTTGTTTTCGCAGAATTTTCATGATAAGGGGTGATAGCTTGAGTTTATTTAAGAAAAAGGAAACACCTGAAAGCGTTTTTTACTTAGATACTTCCATAGATGAAAACGGCGCAGGGGGACAAATAGCCGCAAATATTCTCCGTGGTATATTGAGCTATTTATCCGTTTTGTCCCTGCTTGCGTGTATTATCTCTGCATATAAGCTACCGGTTGATATAATGCCCATAGCGGTGTTTACGTTGGTGATATTTGCGATTGTGTATGTAATTCTTTCGCTTCGCCGATTTGCCGTATTGGCACTTGTTGGACTTGCGATAATAGCTCAAGGATTTGTGTATTTAAACAGCTTATACAAAAACAGCATACAAGCGTTTGAGTATGTAATAAATTATTGCCTATACAACTTAAACAGCGGATTTCTCTCAACACATGGCTACATGACGATACCGCAGGAATACTTCCGCAGTGAAATACTAGCTTTTTACAACGAGCAATTTTATGTTTTCCTATTTGCTTTAGCGGTAGTACTTAGCTTAATATTTGCAATTTGTCTGCATGGCAAGCCTGAGGTGCTTGTATGTGGGCTTGTTTGTGCTGCATTTATCTCACCTGCAATTCTTTCGTTCAACATACCCTCAGTGCCTGCTTTTGCAGCGATGGTGTCCACATTAGTGGCGCAAATTCCTGTTGGATATGCCACAAAGGCAGGTATGCTTAGCAGGAGAAACGAGAAAAAGAAGCACAAGGAAGCACGAAAGCTTCAAGTTAATACCGTTAAGCCTGAAGTAACATCAAAAAAGAGCATTTTTGGTGATAAAGTGCGTGTGTATGGCAGGCATGGAATTGCGGCAGGACTTTGTGCGCTTATATGCGCACTATCCTTCGTGGCATCGTCGTTTATTATCCCAAAGGAAAGCTACTTAAGCTTTGAAAAAGCAATCGATAAGGTTGCAAAAGTAGGCGAAAATATAGCGGACAGGCTTTCCTACACCTTAGGGATAGGGGATCTAAGCTTGTTTTCTGGCTCGGGTGCAGGTGGATTGTCGGTGACAAATCTACTATCAGTTCAAAATCCATCAACTAGTAATAGACAGGTATTGGAGGTGTCAAGTGATGAGCCGATGCAGTTCTTTTTGCGCTCTAGCATTGGAGTGGATTTTAACAACAATGGCTGGAGCTTAATATCGCAAAAGCAGGATAATGAGTATAGAAAGCTGCTAGAGCAGGGGTTTCAAGTGGAGGATACCGCAATTAATTTCTATCGCATGAATCGGGATGACTTTTCTGAGCCGTATTCTTTAGGCGGAACAGGGCTTTACTTTTGCAACATAAACATTAAGTATCTAGCACCCTCAAGGACTGTATTTATGCCTGTTTCCTCCTACAATGTTGATATGCTCAATAACAACTACATGACAATACACGGCGATACCACTGGAAGATTTAAAGAAATGTCAAGTGATATGAGTATGTATGTCACCGCAGTTGTGCCTAATGGCACCGATTTTGCACTGTATCAAACCTATCAAGTTCTAAGCCCTCGATATGCTGATTTGCAGATAAATGTAGAGGATAAAGTTGTAAACGATGGCGTTAAGTTAGATGAAATAGGTGATGTTGCCTATGGTGACGGCACGGTAACTGCACCTGCTGAATATGCAAAGAAAGTCTATCTTGAGGGGCAGTATAGGGAGCAGGTGGAGAAGTATTACCTAGGTGTGCCTAATAATATGAAAAGTGATATGCTTGAGCTTGCCACAAAGGTAACTCAAAATCAAGCAACTGATTACGACAAAGTGCTGGCAATTAACCAGCACCTAAAGACGGGGTATAGTTATTCGCTTGATCCGCAGCAAACTCAAGCAGGCTATGATGATGTGCGCAACTTCCTCTTTGTGTCAAAGCAGGGGCACTGCGCGCTGTACGCAAGCGCAATGGTGCTTATGGCAAGGTCGCTCGATATTCCTGCACGCTATGCGGCAGGTTTTTCCGCTGATACACGCAAGAATTTAAGCATTGAGGGTGAAAGCTTTGTAATCCTCAAGGAAAGCAATTTCCATGCATGGGCAGAGGTCTATTTCGATGGCATTGGCTGGATACCCTTTGACCCAACAGGTATTTCCCGTTCCAATTACAGTTCCGGCGAAGTTCAACAGACAACGCCTTCAAGTACCACGACCACCACCACTACCACGACAACAAAATCCACCACAAGATTGACGCCTAATAGCTCAAAAGCAACCTCGGCGACAGCTACAAAAGAAGATAGCGGCACAGCAGATGCGCGAACACCTAAAAGCGTAATACTTGTCATTATCATCCTAGTCGCAATTGTTATGCCTGCGGTTTTAATCGGTGTTATTACAAGGTGTGCAAACCACAAGCAACAACGTAAGCGTGACGGTTTTGCTAAAAGTGAACCAAACTTAGCAACCAAAGAGATGTATTCATATTTATTAAAGCTGCTGAAGCTGTCTAAGTATGAGCCCCAGCAATTTGAACGACCTCATGACTTTGCAAAGCGCATTGATAAAGCAATGTATATGAGCAATTCTGATGTGAACTTCAGCCAGCTAATGCCCGTATTTGAGCGGCGAGAGTTTGGCGATGACAATAGCAAGGATATTACTGAGCAGGAGAGAAAAAGCGCGCTTAAATATCTCGATCTTCTTTATGATGATTTAGTAAATAGAAACACAACTGTCAGAAAAATATTGCTAAAACTTAAACTTTAGCTGAATATTATTACTAATGGCAACACCATTTTTGCTTACTAAAATGGTGCTATTGACTATTGTAATTATGTTTACAATATGTTAACATAATTTTGTACGCCTTATGTTTATTTGGAGGTAATTTATATGAATGAGTTTA
>CAZLMF010000106.1:0-4779 GCA_964560565.1 uncultured Oscillospiraceae bacterium | reverse complement strand
TATTTTCGGTCAAGAAGACCTCAAAACTGTTGCCTGCTTTAATTTTTACTATTTTAGCTTGCGTTGTATGCTTTTTATATAGAGATGTGCTGTTTAGGTTGGGTAAGTCGACAGCCTGTTCTCTGCCTGTGTTATCATAGCATGACCACTTCCCGTTCTTGTTGTATGCAATGATTGCACTGCTTGAAATGCGCATATTATCTATATTTGAGGTGTCAATGGTAAGCTTTTGAGGGACAAATGTTGTGTATGGATTCATTGAGTAAAGGGCACCGGATTGCGATAATGCTACCATATTAGTATAACTATCGGTTACTATTTCATCAATTGGCTCAGGCATTTCAACTTGACTAAAGTTTATTGAATCTACTTGCTTATTCTCTTGTATATCAGTTGTCAATAGTGCTCCGTCGTAATTTACTGCATAGATTTTATTGTTGAAAGCTGCAGCATCCTTAATATTTGTGCTAAGCAGTTGTGGTTCCCTTAAATACCTTGATTTCCAATGGTCTATAGGAAACCTTCCACAGCCATATAGGTTTCCGCTTTCACCGATATAAAGAGTATTATTGAGGGATGATGAAATGCTTTGGATTTTCTCATCAAACTTTATATAAGTAAATTTCATAAGCTTTTCGGTGTCTAAACCTATGTTTGAGTTCATATTTAGTCCCATTGCATAGACTTTTCCTGCTTCGGTTAGCACCGTCACATTCCAGCCACTTGTGGCAATTTCTGAAATTTCTTCTACCTTCCCAATCTTTGTAGGGGTTGAAAGAATCTTTGCCTCTCCATAAACTCCGTTACCATCAAGTATATGATTACCCATTTGATAAATAGAGCCGTCGTAATCTGAAAGGACTGCCATGCCGTCATCTGCTTTGATTTTTGCAATTTTTTGCTTTGTGGGGATTTCAATTGGCAAATCAATCTCCGAGCCGTATTCATATCCCTCAATACCTAGATAGTTTTTCCCTTGAAAGTACACTTTACCGCTCTTTGTCAGAAATAATACATACCCATTCCCAGCAGAAATATCGTTAATCTCTAATTCGTCAACTTTATCTGTATCCTCAGAAACAAGGCTTTGAGTGTCGCTAGATTCACTAAGATTGCTAGATTCACTAAGGTTGCTACTTTCCTCCACGATTGCTTCATTGCAAGCGGAAAGCAAAATCATACCTGCCAATAAAACGCTTATTATAAGTTTCTTCATAATGACCTCCTTATTTACAGCTGCTTTACTGCCATTATATCCCTAGGTGATTATTTAGTCAATTGAATATCCAATTTGATATAATTTGTAATAAGCTTGACATCTTTTAAGCGTTTTGATTACAGCTTTGTAATGATTTATGCGAAAAGTTGTTCAATATAAGTATAGGAGATTTGTTTCTTCAAACAGAGTGGTTAACATAATAGGTAGAATTTTTTGAGGACTTTTTGAACTCTTGCATCGCAAAACATACCCGCCAAGTATAGCCGAATCTATAAAGCGCAGTTAAATCATTCGATTTAACTGCGCTTTTCATGTAGATGGGGTAACTTTTATATTGGTCTGTATGAGCTTTATAGTTTTGTAGTTTTGTATGTTTTAAGTCGGCAACTGAATTATCAATCTGTAATTACTATACTTTCCGCTAAACCTTTAAGCTCTGAGGAGCTAAGGCTGCCGTCTGTTAAAATCAAATTGATGAAGAAAGGTGCTTTTTCATAATCATACGCTAAAATGCAATCAGACTCCAGCCAAGGTGCATTAGGTGTGTTGCCTTCATAACCGGTTAAATCCTGCCATGAGTATTTTGCTGTTGCGTTGGCACCGGTAGCTGACGATTTGCAAACATTATAATTTTCATATTGCACATGATTTGAAAGCGCAACAGGTGAGAAGATTTGCATAGGTAAAGTGTTTTCAGCAGTGTCTACTTGCGATAAAACCTCTTTATCGTCAGTTCCAAATCCGAATAATGTCAATGTTCCGATTGGAGCTGCGTCCTTGACTGCCACAACTGTCGGCATTCTATAATCAGGATTTGAAGCATATTCAGGATAATCCTCGCTCGTTGACATAGTAAGACCTTGCGGCAACATAAGGGTAATCGAAAAATTATCCCCATTTTGCATAGTGTACTTCAAAACGCTCGACGTCCCTGCTGTACTGATTTCTACGCTTCTATCCGTAACACTCACAGGGGTATCAATTTTAAACGGCTCGGTAAGTTCAAGATAATCCGCGGCATATTCTTGATAAGCATTTTCGCTTTGAGTCGTCATAAAAGCGACACGCAAAAATAGCCGTGTCAGTTTCCCATTTGACATATCAAGCTTTTCTGTATAGCTTTCACCGCCTTGCCAATCGCTCTTCATGTCAAGTATTTCTTGTACGCTGCTTGTACCTGCCTCTGGAGAAAAGGTTGCACTCGAGGAAATATAAAGCTTTGTTTTTCCACTTTCATCTGTGGGAATTACATTCGGTAAGGTAAATGAAACCGTATCATCTGAGTTTAGTTCAAATGTATTAAGAGTTTGACGAATAAATTCATCAGCTGCTTCCTTGGTAAGTATTGTTTGGCCTTCCAGCCCTGACGAATTTAAATCAGTGCCGAGCGTTTTATCATCTAATAAGGCTTTGACATTATTGTTTATTTTGATGCTGTAATATGCGTAATTTTCTCCAAACTTAATCTTAAATTCATATAAATAGCTTTTATCTGTTTCTAAGCTGACCTCTATAAGGTTGCCACCAAAATCGGATAAAACCTCTTCCTTTCCATCGACATAGCGTTTCATTCCTACGATTTCAAATTTATCTGTGCCCTTTGCGTTATCGCTGTTAAAATCCGACGGCTTATTTGAGGTGCTAAAGAATATATTTGCATTTCTATGCCCAAAGCCCTCGTTATAGGAGATAACGTTGTCATATTCCATTTCGGTGTAGGGAATAGCGTCAGCAAGGACACCGTTCCAAGAATAAGTGCCTATGTTCATCGGAATAACACCTTGCTCGGAATAAGCATAAAGTGTGGGTGGCGCCTTGCTTTCAGGGTTGCTCACAAGGCAAAATACAGCAGCTATGCAAGCCACAGCTGCGGCTAAAACTACCCAAAACTTTGGTTTCTTGTAGATAAGTACATTTTTCACTCGGCTTTTGGTATTGCCCTCGCCAAAGGCAAGAGGGGTTGTGTATATCACTTTTCGAGCAGTGGAAAAACGTAAAAGTGACTGTGAATAATCTGTGCGAATATCACTATCCATAGTTTTCATAACCATTTCGTCACAGGACATTTCCATATCTTTACCTGATAAAACAAATGCAAGCCACACAAAGGGGTTGAACCAATGGATAGATAAGGCGATAAAAGCGACTATTCTTGTGATATGGTCAAATCGCTTGATGTGGCACATTTCGTGGCGGATAATATATTCCTGTTCATTTTGAGACAGTGAGGACGGAAGATAAATCTTCGGTCTAAGAAATCCCATTACAAATGGGGTTGGAATATGGTCGGCAAGGTAGATGTTATCGTGCAAAGGTCTTGCAGCAATTAAGCTCCGTTTGAGCTTTATAAGTGAGAAAATGAAGTAAACGAGCATAGCAAGTATGCCGCATCCCCAAATAATCGTACCAATAAAAATCAACATTTGAATGGGACTTGCACCCGAAGCAGCATTAACAGGAGCTGGTAAAACATTATTGATTAAGTTGTCTGCCACGGTAATTCCTGTGTTGATTGTTGGCACTCGGTTGTAAGCTATATCCTGTGAGACAGGTGTGCTGCTGACTGGTATAAGACTGGCTACACTTTCAAAGGAAAATGGAATAAGCAGTCGAAACAGCGCAATGCTCCACAATGCGTAAGAGAAAACCTTAGGTGCTTTTTTAATTAATATCCTTGCTGCAAACACAACCGCAATCACATAGCTTGCGGTTAGGCTCATATTAACAACATCGATAAATATACGTTGAAGCATCACTTTTCCCCCTTGTAGTTGTCTATTAGGGTTTGAATTTCAGCGATTTCACTGTCGGATAACTTCTTTCTCTTGGTGAATGAAGCTATGAATTTTGGCAATGAGCCGGAAAAACTCTCCTCCAAAAAGCGTTCACTGTGCATAGACATATATTCTTCTTTGGACACAAGTGCCGATACAGCGCCATTTTGGTTTACGAAAAATCCTTTCTCGCATAGCTTACGCAGTACAGTATATGTGGTGGATTTTTTCCACACAAGTTCATCAGCGGCAAGCGGTACAAGCTCGCCGGACGGTATGGGTTCATTTTCCCAAATCAAATCGGCAAACATTGCTTCAACTTCACCAAGCTTATATTCTATCATACAAAACCCCTCCTTTTGGTTTACTAAGAGTAAACCTCACACATAGTTTATCACCAGTAAACCAAAATGTCAATAGTAAGTAGAAAATATTTTCAAAATCCTTTAAACAGCCTTTAGCAAGTATGCTCATGCTGTTTTTGGGATGCAGATGCGATATATTCTATTTTATTTCTCCTATTTATTATCCATTTCTTTAACTCTGTATGATATAATGAAATAAATACGAAAACAAACTTTATATTAAATGTAGTAATAAACGGAGTAAAAAATGATGAAAAAAATACCCTCCCATCGTGAGGGCTATGTTGACATAGCAAAAGCCATCGGAATAATATGCGTTATCTTAGGACATATTTCGACAATTCCCGCAGAGTTAAAGACTTACATATACGCATTTCACATGCCTCTTTTCTTCCTGTGCTATGGACTTATCCCACGCAAG
>CAZLMF010000105.1:1010-4825 GCA_964560565.1 uncultured Oscillospiraceae bacterium | reverse complement strand
CCGACAAGTATTCCGTCTGACTTAGAAAGCTGTCTGCCTGTTTCAAAAGCATCTTCGTTATCAACAGTGATGACTTCATCGTAAATCTTTGTATTTAGTGTGTCAGGGACAAAACCTGCGCCAATTCCTTGAATTTTATGAGGTCCTGCCTTGCCTTGGGATAACACAGGCGAGCCTTCTGGTTCAACGGCGATAACCTTGACGTTGGGGTTCTTGGACTTCAAATACTCGCCAACACCGCTGATTGTGCCTCCTGTGCCGATACCTGAAATGAAGAAGTCAATCTCGCCATCTGTATCCGCCCAAATTTCAGGCCCTGTGGTTTCCCTATGAACTGCGGGGTTTGCAGGATTCGAAAACTGACTTGGGATGTATGAATTAGGTGTAACTGCCGCAAGCTCTCTAGCTTTGGCGATTGCACCCTTCATTCCCTTTGTACCGTCGGTTAGTACAACCTCAGCGCCGTATGCCTTGAGTAAGTTGCGGCGTTCAACGCTCATGGTTTCGGGCATGGTGAGGATTACACGGTAGCCCTTAGAAGTGCCGACTGCCGCAAGGCCAATGCCGGTGTTGCCGCTTGTAGGCTCGATAATAACGAAGCCGTGCTTTAGAAGCCCTTTAGCCTCTGCGTCGTTAATCATTGCATTTGCAATTCTGTCCTTGACAGATCCTGCTGGATTGAAATACTCAAGCTTTGCAACAATAGCTGCGTTTGTCTGGTGTGCCTTTTCAAAGTTTGAAAGACGAAGCAGGGGAGTGCCTCCAATTAGCTCTGTAATGTTGTTATGAACCTTTGACATAATGTTACCTCCTGTTAATTAGGTTAATACCTATATGTTTAGTATGATATTATTATATACCGACAATTAATCTTTGTCAACATATTTTTATAACATTTATAAAACTTATCTACAAAAACAGTTTTCCCCGAAGCACAACAGCTATACTGAGCGCTTCGGGGAAAAAATGATATTCTATTTTTGCTTATCCAGTCTGCCATAGGTTTTAGTGAGAGTATGAAGTTTCCTTGCAATTTCATCTGTGCAATCATCGGGGGAAAGTCGCCATTGCCAGTTGCCACCAAGCGTAGCAGGGAGATTCATTCTCGCCTCATTGCCAAGCCCTAAAATATCCTGCATTTGTATTATTGCAAGGGTTGAGCCTGTTTCAAGCAGGGTGCGTATTGCGCCCCAGTGGTAGCCCTCACGCTTATTGAGGCGCATATAGCGCTTTGCAAGAGCACGATCGGAAGGAGGGCAATTCTCAAGCCAGCTTAAAAAGGTTTCGTTGTCGTGCGTGCCGATATAGGAAACGCAGTTGCCCACATGCTTATAAGGGATAAAATCAGATTCACCCTTTGCGTTAAATCCAAACATCATGATTTTCATGCCAGGGAAGCCTGTATCACGCAGAAGTTTCCTTACCTCGGGGGTAATGTAGCCTAAATCCTCGGCGATAATTTTAAAGCCCTTAGTTTGCTTTTTAAGCAGTGCGAAAAGCTCCTGCCCAGGTGCTTTGCACCACTCGCCTACACGAGCATTTGTAGCTCCGTAATCAATGGCATAGTAGGACTCAAACCCACGAAAATGGTCAATTCTAACCACGTCAAAAAGCTCTAGGGCGGCGTTTAGCCTTTGCAGCCACCATTTATAGCCCTGCTTTTTATGAGTGTCCCATGCGTAAACGGGGTTGCCCCAAAGCTGTCCGTCGTCGCTAAAGGCATCGGGCGGCACTCCAGCAACTTTAACAGGGGTGCAGTCCTCATCAAGCAAAAAAAGCTCTTTATTAGACCATGTATCAGCGCTGTCATCGGCAACATTTATAGGAATATCACCTATTATGCGAACATTGTTTTTGTTTGCGTATGCCTTTAGCTTTCCCCACTGGGTGAAAAACAGATACTGCACATACTTGTGAAAGTTAATTTTACCTGAAAGTCTGGATTTATAGCTTGCAATTGCTTTTGTATCACGCTTGCGTATGTCGGCATCCCACTCACGGTAGGATTTGTAGCTAAAATGCTCCTTTAGTGCCATGTAGAGGGCATAATCCTCAATCCAGTAAAGCTGCTGTTCACAAAAGGCTAAAACCTTTTCTTTGTCACGCTCAAAGCCCTTTAGGTAAGCCTTGTAAAGCACCTTATTGCGCACTTCAAAAAGCTTTCCGTAATCGACGCTTGTGGGGTTATCCCCAAAGTCAAGGTCTTTGTAGTCATCAGGGGAAAGTAAGCCATCCTCACAAAGCATATCAAGGTCAACAAAATATGGATTGCCTGCAAAGGTCGAAAAGGATTGGTAGGGTGAATCTCCGTAGCTTGTTGTGCCCACAGGTAGTACCTGCCAAAAGCTTTGCCCTGAATTTTTTAGAAAGTCAACGAAATTGTATGCCTCCCGCCCTAGGGTGCCGATACCATAGGGGGAGGGAAGTGATGATATATGTAGTAAAATACCGCTGCTTCTCATATAATGTTCCCCTTTTTACGTTATCTCTATTAAAATAATTCCATTTTCGCCGCTGTTGAATTTTGCGTGCCCATCAGCAACGGTGTAGGTCGTTTTATCGTAGTAATTATGCAACTTTGTACCATCTTCAAAAACAGAGGAAACATCAATGCTTAGCTCTGAATTTGCATCCGCAAAGACGACAATTACAGTATCGGTAAAGTCGTTTTCGTCCTCAAAGCTGCGGCTAAAGACATAAGGCTCATCGGAGATGACAGTATGCTCACCTGCGCCAATTGCAGGGTGGGCTTGGCGGAAAGTGCCAAGGATTTGCCAATGTTTGAGGACTTGTTGCTGAGTATCATCCATATCCCAGTTCATGAAGCCGCGAAGCCTCTGGTCGGCATATGGATTGTTATCAAACGCTCGTGGCCTTGCGCTTTCATCCCCGTAGAAAATCTGCACTGCGCCTGGTGCCATAAGGAGCATATTTGCCCCCTGTATAAGGTCGTTTCGGGCATAAAGTGCGGTGTCATGGGAGGATAAGTAGCTTAGCATATTAAAGTCCTTGTCAGGAACAAGCCTTTGTGCCATAAGGGTATAAACCTCCGGCATATTTGAGGGATTTACTGCGTTTTTGCGAAAGCTGAAATTAATAAGGGCGTCAAAGCTGCCCTCAGTGAAGTAGGCATCCTTTTTCACGCCGTGGTACCATACCTCGCCCACCATCCAAAAGGGAGTATCATCAAGTGTCTTATCGGGGTTTTCTGCTTTCCATTCCTCAAGGGCAAGGGTTGCATAGTTTTCAAGAGCTGTCCATGCGCTTAGGTCAACGTGCTTTGCGGTATCACAGCGAAAGCCGTCAATTCCGTATTCACGCACCCAATCGGTCAGCCATTTGATTTGGTGGTTTAATACTGTCGGCTCAAGAAAGTACTTTTCAAAGAAGCTTTCAAGCTCCTGCTGCTCTCTTTCAAGCCTACCCTCTGATGTCCACTTTGTAGCTAAAATCGGAGGGAGGGGAACTACCTTTGTGCTCTCGATTTTGAAGTCGGGTAAGCCGGATAGGCATTGTAGCTTTTCGCCTGCACCCCCGTTTTCGTAGCCGAAAAAAATGTCGTTACTGCGAACCCAATCCGCACCCCACCAGCTTTGCCAAGTGGTGGATGAGGTGACTTTGTAGCTGTTCTCGCTACTCTCATCTAGAGCGGATTCATCGCCATAATAGTAGCTTTCCCAAGCGTCTGCATACTCACCAAATCCGTATTCCGACGCATCAAACATGGTAGGATAGCCTGCGTGATTGAGGACAATATCCATTATAACACGAATTCCCTTACTGTGGGCAGTGTCAACCATTTTGCGAAATTCAGC
>CAZLMF010000105.1:0-984 GCA_964560565.1 uncultured Oscillospiraceae bacterium | reverse complement strand
AATAGCCGTGGTAGGCGAAAAATGCAAAACCATCACCTGAACGATGACCATGAATTTGCTCATAGGGCGGAGTAATCCAAATTGCATTGACTCCAAGGTCGTTGAAGTAGCCGTCCTTAAGCTTTTCAGTTATCCCTGCAAAGTCGCCCCCATGAAAAGCACCTGCGCTGCCCACCATGCTGTCTATGATATTTCCGTCAGCGTCAAGACCTCTGCCGTACGAATTGTCGTTTTTGGTGTTGCCGTTATTAAACCTATCGGTTAGCAGAAAATAAACGGTGGCATTATCCCAAGTGAAGTATTCATCTCTTGCGCTGCTGCTTGCACAGGAGGCTAAGCTTGACAGCAAAATAGAAACGCATATCAGCGCCCCTAAAAATCTCTTAATCACTTGCAAGCACCCCTTTTTATAAGCAATGCGGGCAAATGCCCGCATTGTATTAGCCTTTCACAGAACCGCCTGTCACTCCTTCAACATAAAACCGCTGGAGGAATGAGAATAGTATTACTATTGGCACACCAATGCATACACAGCCTGCCGCAAAGGTAGTGAAGTAATTGAAGATATTTTCCTTTTCAAGCATCTGGTACATACCTATTGCAACGGTGTACTTAGAGTAGTTATCGCCCATGATGATTTTTGCGAAAATGAAGTCTGCCCAAGGCGCCATAAATGCCATTAGCGAGGTATATACAATTATTGGGCTTGATAGGGGCAGAATAATCTTTGAGAATACTTGCGAGTTAGTTGCGCCGTCAATCTTTGCCGCCTCATCAAGGGAACGTGGGATAGTGTCAAAGAAGCCCTTGCAGATGTAGAAGTTTATGCCTGCACCTGCCGAGTAGACAAGCACTAGTGCAACTAGGCTTTGGGTAAGTCCCACTGTCTTTAGTACATAGTAAACTGCTATCATTGACATAAAGCCTGGGAACATGCCCAGGATAAGCGCAAAGTTCATGTAAGTCTTCCTAAGCTTAAAGCGC
>CAZLMF010000104.1:0-5081 GCA_964560565.1 uncultured Oscillospiraceae bacterium | reverse complement strand
TAAGGCTATGGCAAAGTGAGCCTTTAGAGGACTTTGACTTTAACACCTTCAACGACCAAAAATATGATGCCTCTGTCCGCGAAAAAAACCGCGCTGAGGATGTTTCCCGTGTACTCTACCCTAACGATAACACCAACCCAGGTAAAGCCCTTCGCATAAAGCAGCAATATTTCTTTTGCAGTGCATCAATACAGGATATACTGCGTCGTCATATTGCAAAGCATGGCGCTACTTTTGACAATCTCTCGAGTCTTTACGCTATTCAGCTAAACGACACTCACCCTACAATTGCGATCTGTGAGCTTATTCGCATTTTATGTGATGACTACGCAGTTGACTTTGAAAATGCCTTTTCCATTGCGCAAAAGACCTTTAACTATACCAACCATACTGTAATGGCGGAGGCTATGGAAAAGTGGGATACTCGCCTTTATAAAAGGCTGCTTCCTCGTGTATTCCACTACATCGAAAAGGTCTCACAGCGTCAAATTGACGAATTTACCGCTCTTGGTGGCAACTTCTCCGCCAATCTTGAAAAGTGCAAAATCATAAGCGGCAAATCAGTTCACATGGCAAACCTTGCTATTTACGGCACAAGCGCAGTAAATGGTGTCGCACAGCTTCATACTGAAATTCTCATTCGTGACACCTTAAAGCATTGGTATGATTTGTACCCTGAGCGTTTCCAAAACAAGACTAATGGCATTACACAGCGCCGCTGGCTTGCATTATGCAATCCCGAGCTTTCAACGTTAATCACACGACTGATTGGCTCCGATAAGTGGATCACCGACTTAGATGAGCTTGAGAAGCTTCGCAGCTTTGAGCATGATGACGCTGTCCTTGATGAACTTTACTCGATTAAGCAGCTTAAAAAGCAACAGCTTTCAGACTACATCAAGCGTGTTGAGGGAATTGAAGTACCTCCCCACTTTGTATTTGACATTCAAATTAAGCGACTGCATGAGTACAAAAGGCAGTTGTTGAACGCCCTTTCCATTCTTGATATTTATTTTGGTATCAAGGACGGACGTATCAAGGACTTCACTCCTACTGCCTTTATATTCGGTGCTAAAGCTGCTCCCGGCTATGTCCGTGCAAAGGGAATAATCAAGCTTATAAACGAAATCGCCGGCATTGTAAACGCTGATAAGGCTGTAAACGACCGACTTCGTGTTGTTTTCGTCCATAACTATAATGTTTCCTACGCTGAACGCTTAGTATGTGCAGCTGACCTCTCCGAGCAAATTTCCACTGCCGGCACAGAAGCCTCAGGAACAGGCAATATGAAGTTCATGCTAAACGGCACTCCCACCCTTGGCACCTATGACGGCGCAAACGTTGAAATAGTTGCGCAAGCAGGTATCGAAAACAACTACATTTTCGGCGCAAGAGTTGAGGAACTTGATAAAATCTTCGAAAGCTACGACCCTAAGACGCTTTACAAGTCTAATCCACGCATTAAACGTGTAGTAGACGCACTTGTAGACGGCACTGTCAGCGACAATGGCGCAGGAATGTTTAAGGAGCTTTACGACTCCCTTTTAGATGGTGCATCATGGCATATCCCTGACCATTACTACCTACTCGGGGACTTTGAGGACTACCTAAAAGTCAAGTTGCAAGCCATTTCGGACTATAACGACAGGCGTGAGTTTTCGAGAAAAGCTCTAATGAATATTGCAGGTGCAGGCAAATTCTCCAGCGACCGAACAATTATTGAATATGCAAAAGAAATATGGGATGTGTAGTTTCGTGACTAATTTCGTTCTTATTCGAAACGATATTTCATTGCTTATCTACAGAAAGTCTATTAGATTTCATCTAAGTTGTATAATATAATTGAAAAATATTAAAATTTATTATTGACACTCACTTTAAGTTGTGCTATACTCAAGTTGCAAAGTTACTAAACTTTCGAAAATTTACTAAAGTCTATTTTCGAATAAACCAAACCGTATTATGAGGAGGAAAAAAATGAAAACTCGTGTATCACTTCTAAAAAAGCTAGCAGCTATTATGCTAGTTGGTGCAATGGCAGTTGGAATTACCGCTTGCGGCGATGCCCAGTCCAAGGAATCATCCAGCAAGGATGAGTCCACCACATCCACCACAAGCTCGACCGAAAGCAAAACTGAGGAATCAGCTTCATTGGTACTTTGGGGCGCAGAGGATGACCAGACCATGCTCAAGGAAATGGCTGACGCTTTTGTTGCAGATCACCCAACTTACACTGTTGAGGTTCGTGTACAGGGCGAGGATACCGCTAAAGACGCAGCTCTTAATGACCTTGACGCAACTGCAGACGTATTTGCAATCGCTCATGACCAGCTTGGCGCATTAGTTGAGGCCGGCGCTGTATATCCAAACACTCTTTATGTAGATAATATTAAAAACGATTGCACTGAGGCAGCTCTTACAGCAGCTACATATAAGGATGCTGTTTATGGCTATCCAAGCTCCGCTGACACTTACTTTATGTACTACGACAAGAGTGTTTTCTCTGAGGATGATATTAAGTCCTTTGACAAGATGCTAGAAGTGGCTAAGGGCGCAGGCAAGACTGTTGGTTTTGACATGGGCAACAACTACTTCACAGTATCATTCTGGTTTGCAAACGGCGTTAGACTATTCGGTGACACAGGTTCTGACCTTGCAGGCAGCACCTTCAATAGCCCTGAAGCTCTTGCAGTTGCTAAGTATATCTCTACCCTTAAGGGCAAGGGCGTGCAGAATATTAACGACGGCGACGCAACATCAGCATTCACAACCAGTAACCTTTCAGCACAAATCACCGGTAGCTGGAAAGCAAATGACTATAAAACAGCACTTGGCGACAACTATGGCGTTGCTCCACTACCGACAATCAATATTGATGGCACAGACAAACAGATGATATCCTTCTCTGGCGTAAAGATTTACGTTGTTAAGTCAAGCACCAAGTACCCAGAGGCAGCTATGCAGCTTGCGGCATTTGTTACAAACGAAGAAAACCAAGCTAAGCGCTTTGCAGACAGAGCTCTTCTTCCTGTGAACAAGACCGTTGCAGCTGACCCATCCGTAACAGAGGATCCCACAATTGCAGCTCAGGTTGCACAGACAGCAAACTCAATCCCTATGCCTAAGCTTCCTGAAATGAGCAACTTCTGGTCCGACTCAAGCTCAGCAGTTACAAAGGAAATTTACGAAGGCACAATCACCGAAGCTAACTTCCAGACTAAGCTTGATG
Organism: uncultured Oscillospiraceae bacterium; assembly: GCA_964560565.1. Lineage (GTDB taxonomy): Bacteria > Bacillota > Clostridia > Oscillospirales > Ruminococcaceae > CAZLMF01. The sequence goes on along the minus strand of CAZLMF010000104.1, from coordinate 1,852 downwards.
AGTGGAACGCATTGTTCTCAACTGCAATAGTAGAATAAGATTATTTCTCCTTCTTCAGTTTTTCATAATCTCCAAGACACAGACGCTAAGCCTCAATAGGTTTGAGGCTTAGTTGTCTATCTAAGCCAAAAGGGGTGAATAAAATGCTACGTCTCAAAACCCATACTTCAGAGGAAAAAAAGGAGCCTTTACGAGGCTTAGAAGCTGGCTCATACATCATTATGGGCTTTGCAAACTTTGTTAATCTACAGTTTGTTAAGGGAATTCTCTTTTTAATTACACAGGTAGCTTATATTCTTTTCATGGTGCAATACGGAATATCCGCAATATACGATCTTATTACCCTTGGCACTATTAAACAAGGCTGGATTACACCTGAGGGCAGCCCTATTCCCATTCTGCAAAAGGGCGACAACTCCATGCTATGCATGATTTACGGTGTGGCAGCTATAGTTATCACTGCACTTTTCATCACCGCTTATGTAGTTAATCTAATGAGCGCTCGCAAGCTTTGCACGCTAAAGGCAGCAGGTAAAAAGGCTCCAACCTTTAAAGAGGACATCGCAAGCTTATTAGATGAAAAGTTCAATGTCACGCTTATGCTTTTACCTGTACTTATGGTAGTAGTATTCACTGTACTGCCTCTCATTTTCATGATTTTAATCGCGTTTACCAACTATGACAGCGCTCACCAGCCACCGGGAAATCTATTCGACTGGGTAGGTCTTGAAAACTTCAGTGCCTTACTCGGCGGTAACAAGCTGCTATCAGGGACATTCTTCCCTGTTTTGGGCTGGACACTGATTTGGGCAGTTTTAGCAACGGTTTCAAACTATATGTTCGGCATTATTCTTGCGTTGATGATAAATAAAAAGGGGATAAAGTTCAAGTCCCTCTGGCGCACAATTTTCGTGATTACCATTGCACTCCCTCAGTTTATCACCTTGCTTGTAATGCGAAATATGTTCAATGATTACGGGCCTATAAACGAGCTTTTAGTTTCAATGGGGCTCGTACTTGACCACTCACGTATTCACTTTTTGCAAAACGTCACTCTCGCTCGAATTACCGTTCTCATTGTCAACCTTTGGATCGGCATCCCATATACAATGCTTATCACCTCAGGAATTCTAATGAATATTCCAAAGGATATGTTCGAGGCTGCGCGTATTGATGGTGCTTCACCTTTCAAAATTTTCCGAAAAATCACAATGCCCTATGTTGTTTTCGTTACCACACCATATCTTATTACCCAGTTCATCGGCAACCTCAACAACTTCACCGTTATTTACCTGTTAACAGGAGGAGGCCCAACAACGAGCGACTACTACCAAGCAGGTAAAACTGACTTGCTTGTAACATGGCTGTTTAAGCTAACGCAAAATATTAGGGATTATGACCTTGCCTCCACAATAGGTATATTAGTGTTTATAATCTCAGCCTTTTTCTCACTCCTTGCATTTAGACGCACAGCATCATATAAGAAGGAGGAGGAATTCTCATGATGACTACTACTCAAGTGAGATCCACTCGTCAATCCTCAAAAATGCGCACAAAGCGCCATGTAGAAAACGCAGCAGTCTATGTCATTCTTATTTTCTTGTCAGTAATATGGCTAATACCAATAGCATGGATAGTCCTCACTTCTTTCCGTGCAGGCGGAGGAGCTTTTGTTCCTGAGTTTTTCCCCAAGGAGTTTACTTTTGACAATTATTTTAAGCTATGGACAGACAATATATATCCCTTTAGAAAGTGGTTTGCGAATACCTTTATTGTAGCGATTTGTTCATGTATCCTCTCCACTTTTCTAACCCTATCAATTTCCTATGTGCTTTCACGCTTGCGCTTTAAG
>CAZLMF010000103.1:1250-5151 GCA_964560565.1 uncultured Oscillospiraceae bacterium | reverse complement strand
CTGTACATACCTACCACTCTTTTCTCTTAATTTTAAGATGTTTATGTAGCTTTCTAACATCTCATCCCGACTTTGCTATAAATCTATTATATCAGAAAAGGAAAATTATTTCATCTATATTTGTTGTTTCGAGTCTCATTCCTTATTAACACTAATTTTTGAACAGGTAGAAACGAACAATTAAAGTAAATATGTTGTGCATTGTATCAATCAACTGTACAATTTACATTTTTGTTTTGCTCTGATTTTGAATAAAATCAACGAGCAAGTGTGCGGCAGATGACTGATGATAGAAAACAAAAAGCCTGCAAGTTTATACTTGCAGGCTTTACTTACTAAGAAGTACTAAGTTTAATTCTTACTTCCCTTTTGTGAACGCATACGTTCTGAGTGATTTAGCACACACTTTCGCAGACGAAGGCTCTTTGGAGTGACCTCAAGCAATTCATCATCAGCCAAAAATTCCAGACACTGCTCAAGAGACATTTGTCTTGGAGGCGGCAGACGTAGTGATTCATCAGTTCCAGAGGCGCGCATGTTAGAAAGTTGCTTGCGTTTACAGACGTTTACTGTAATATCCTCGTTTTTGGGTGTTTCACCCACCACCATGCCGGCATAGACGGGGACACCTGCTCCAATGAACAGAGCACCACGCTCTTGGGCGTTGAACAGTCCGTAGGCAACTGACTCACCTGTCTCGAATGCAATTAGGCTGCCACTATTGCGGCGGGCAATATCACCCTTCATGGGAGCATATTTCTCAAAGATTGAGGACATAATTCCTTCGCCCTTTGTGGATGAGAGGAACTCATTACGATAACCAAAAAGCCCTCGGGCGGGCACTGAAAACTCCAGCTTCATCCGAGCACCAACTGGCGTCATTTCGAGCAGGTCACCCTTTCGTGAACCGATCCTCTCGATAATTGAGCCTACATAATCAGCGTGAACATCAACAGTCAGCCGATCAACAGGTTCACATATCTGACCGTCTATTTCTTGTAATAGGACACGGGGCGGAGATACTTGGAATTCATATCCCTCCCTGCGCATTGTCTCGATGAGTATAGAAAGATGCATTTCGCCGCGCCCTGCTACATTGAAAGCGTCGGAGCTATCGGTCTGGCTAACCTTGAGAGATACATCCTTCATGGTTTCTTTGTGTAGACGTTCCAGCAGCTGTCGTGAAGTGACAAACTTCCCCTCGCGTCCAGCGAATGGGGAGTTGTTAACTGAGAAAGTCATTTCTACTGTGGGAGCAGAAATCTGCATAAATGGAAGCGGCTCAGGAGCAGAAGCGGCACAAATAGTTTCGCCTATGGTGATGTCGCCAATGCCGCTCATGGCGATTATATTGCCGGCAGTAGCTTCCGTGACTAAAACTTTGTTAAGCCCGTCATACTCATATATAGCGGTTGCTTTTGCTTTTCTGCCCTGCTGGTCGGGAGCATGAAAGTTTGTAACCACTATTTCTTGATTTTGCTTTAGGGTGCCGCGCTCAATGCGGCCAACAGCAATGCGTCCCACAAATTCGCTGTAGTCCACCGATGACACAAGCATCTGAAATGGAGCGTCTGCGTCAGCCTCAGGAGCGGGGATATAGTCAAGGATTGTCTCAAAGAGGGGCTTTAAGTCAGTCCCCTGTACTTCAGGTGAATAGGATGCAGTGCCGTTGCGGCCTGAGCAGAAAATGGTAGGCGAATCAAATTGCTCATCGCTTACATTTAAGTCCATGAGGAGTTGTAGCACTTCGTCACATACCTCATAGATGCGCTGGTCGGGGCGGTCAATCTTGTTGACTACCATGATGACCCTGTGTCCTAGCTCTAAAGCCTTGCTAAGCACAAAGCGAGTTTGTGGCATGGTACCTTCAGCGGCATCTACTAAAAGAATGACACCATTGACCATTTTCAGTATGCGCTCTACCTCACCGCTGAAATCGGCATGACCCGGAGTGTCAACTACGTTAATTTTCACATCGCCGTAATGGATGGCGGTATTCTTAGCTAGAATTGTTATGCCACGCTCTCGCTCTAGGTCACTAGAATCCATAACTCGATCAGTTGTGGCTTGATGTTCTCGATAAACTCCGCCTTGTTTGAGCATTTCGTCCACTAAAGTAGTCTTCCCGTGGTCAACGTGAGCGATGATAGCTATATTTCTCAGTTTTTGATTTTTCAAAGGGGGATGCACCTCATATCTAATAATTTGACTCAAATAAATATTATACTTTAAAGTAGTCCAAAAATCAAGTAATTATTCAATTTTATTTAGAAATAAGCTTTTGAATCCTACTAATTTTGGCTTATTCCTTTTTAACCAATTCTATTTTGCTGATTTAATTCCGCTTCAAATAATCCTGTTGTTTCAAAAAACCTCCAACACGCCACCGTTTTTTCAACAGTAAAACAAAGTAGAGTCACTGCAAAAACACATGCTATAAAGTTTAACAACTTCATTAATTACGATAAAATTAACAAAATAGGCAGTCTTATTAAAATATCGTTGTTGTTTTAAGTCACAAACTAAGGTATAATAGGTCATAGGGGAAGTATCGTGGGTTTTGGTGACCACTAACGTTTTAACACAACTCTACATTTCATCTCACTAACATTACACCAACTATTTAGTATAATCAGACAACAACTTTAAGCACACACGTATTTACAATCTGGAATAACCCTGTAATTATTTGTTAACGAGCCAAAATCGTTTCCCCCTTTTTTAAATATCATAGTATATTTTCTAGGCGCTTAATGCGCCGATTCTTTTCAAGATAAGATAAAGCAAGCCGTATGCGATGACGCATACGGCTTGCTTTTATTTAAGCTTCGCTAATTCTATATCAGCAGTTTCAGGGGCTAGTCTGGTGAACAGTATTTCGTACGTTGGTAGTGGGAAACCTGCTTTTACATAATGAGCTAGCGGCACACAATGCTAATTATTTAGCGTAGCCTCTAGGTAAACAAGGGGGAATGCCGCACTAAGCAGCTTCCATGTGCTAACAGTGAAGCCGTTTTCATTGATAAAGGAGACATATTCCTCAGGCTTCCATTTGGAATAGGTTTCAAATCCGATAAGCTTTAACACAAATGCATTTAACCTCCATGTTGAATCACTTAAATGACCATGTGAAAATGTAGGTGCAATTAACAGCCCATTTGGTTTTAGAACTCTTCTTATATTTGAAAGTACAAGCTTAGGATCGGGCAATATATGAAGTGCGTTTGAGATAATTACCGCATCAAAGGTTTTATCCCCAAAGGAGAGCGCAGTTGCGTCCTCTATTGAAAAATGCACATTATCTGGAGTGTTCTTTTTCATTGCGGTTTCTATCATTTTAGGAGAAAAATCAGTAGCATTTACGCAGTGAACAAAGCTTGCGATATTAAGCGCAATCAACCCCGTGCCAGTGGCAAGCTCAAGTACGTTCATATCCTTTGTAAGCACCCTTGACATTAAGCGGTACATTTCTGAATAGGCAGCCTTATTAAATTTATTTATCTCGAAATCATATACCTTTGAATAACGATTCCAAAACTTTTTATTATCTTTTTTCATACTTACAACCCACCTCAATAAACAATCTGTTATAATGGTAATTATATCAAAACAACATCTAAAAGTAAACAGAAGTTGGATAGGCAAAGATTATTAAGCAAACTAAAGTTGAAACATAATTTTACCAATGACTGTAGTAAAAATAAAACTACACAACATAGTCAATCTAGAAGCTAATATTTTACTCCTTAATTGACAGCAATTTGCCTGCATGTTAAAATAGCATTAAATTCAAATCAATAATAGTATTTAATTTAGTTAGGGGGAGCGCTGTGGCGACAATAAAGCAAATTGCGCTTTTAGCAGGGGTGTCGAGAGGCACGGTTGACAGAGTGCTTAACAA
>CAZLMF010000103.1:0-1150 GCA_964560565.1 uncultured Oscillospiraceae bacterium | reverse complement strand
GGACTAATGAGCATGGTCACAAGTGGGAATGCAACCGTTGGAATTGTCACAGGTTCGCTAAATGTCCTTTGTCATACTCAGCGTATAGCAGGCTTTGAAAGTGTGATAGAAAAAAGCTATAAAGGCATAAAAATCGCACAGACAGTGGAGAATAACGACGACGATTTAGAAAGCTTTGAGGTGACAAAAAACTTGCTTAGTCGGCATAAGGAAATTGATGCGATATACTGCACTGCGGCTGGTGTATATGGGACTTGCAAGGCAGTATCCGAGTCTGGCAGGGCGGAGAAGATAAAGATTATATGCCACGATGCAGTGCCCACAACACGCCGATTGCTCAAAGAGGGCATAATCGCTGCAACAATTTGTCAGCAACCTAAGAAACAAGGCTCAAAGCCTCTTGAAATACTGTTTAACTACTTAGTTTCAGGAGTTGAGCCAAAAGCGGAGATAAATTATACTGAGCTTGATATAAGAATAAGAGAAAATATATAGCGTAAAAACGTAGGGAGAACAGTGGATAAAATGAAACAAAAAAATATTAAAGGTCAAAAGCCAGATACAGAGCTTATTTCGGATGTGGAGAGTGAGCTGTTGCCGTTTTTGCTTGAAAGGCTAAAGGGCAAATCACGCAACAATGTTAAGTCGCTGCTGACTCATAAAGAGGTAGTGGTAAACGGCAAAATTGTCACAAGGCATGACCATAGGCTTTACGTCGGCAGCAAGGTGACTATTAGAGGGCAAGCTAGAGGCGGCGCTAAGAATATCCCAAGCAAAATGCTTGATATAATTTATGAGGATAACGAGATAATCGTTATAGATAAGCCGGCAGGACTACTGTCAATAGCAACCGAGCGTGAAAAAGAAAATACAGCCTACCGTATGCTAATGGAATACGTGAAAAGCGATGACCCAAACGCAAGAGTGTACATAGTGCACAGGCTTGATCGTGATACCTCAGGCGTGCTTTTGATTGCAAAAAACGAGCAGATTAAGCATGCGCTTCAGGATAACTGGAACGATAATGTTATAAAGCGTGGGTATATTTGCGTGGTTGAGGGGATGCCTAAAGAAAAAGATGGTGCAATTCGCTCAGGGCTTTTGGAAACGAAAACGCATCTAATGTATTCAAGCAAAACCCATGGTGACG
>CAZLMF010000102.1:3897-5159 GCA_964560565.1 uncultured Oscillospiraceae bacterium | reverse complement strand
TAGGTCAATACATAAACCCAATCTGATATAATTTGTAATTTGATTGACATTTTTGCGGGTTGTAGCTTTAGGTAAAAGCCCCGAAACGGTAGTTTCGGGGCTTTGGTGTGAGCGGTTAGCTTTCGGATGTTGTGGTTTCCTCAAGGCTTTCGGTGGAGTCTGATTCGGCGGTATCATCGGAGGTGGCGGTTGTTTCAGATTCAGTTTTCATTTCATCATCATATATACCCATAGGTTCAAGTGTTCTTACGTATAAGTACTTAAATGTATCGCCGTTATCTTCAATTTTAAAAACGTTCGATTTCCAGCATTCAGTAAAATACTCATCGTACCAATCAATGTAGATTTTAATAATATTGCCGTCTGTTATGACCTCTCGAACTTTGTAAAACCACATTCCGCCAAAAGCGGATGGAGGTAGAAGATAGTAATCACCATCAGAAACATAGTATTCTGATTGACTATTATCTAAGCTTTCTATACCAAAATAAGCAGATGCAAAGGATTCTATAATCTCCGCCGGGATAGCATATTTATCCAATTCATAATTATAGTAATTTTCGGGATCAATATGTGCTTTCATATTACGAATAAAGAATGCGGCAACCACATTTGCATCCATGTCACTTGGTTGTGAAAAATCCATATTAAGCGGCACAACATAAGGCGATATATACTTAAAGCTATACCAGTCATAAGAATACTCGCTCATATCCAATTCAGCAAGCCATTCTGCATCCTTTTCTGTCCAAAACGGAACTGCATCTGTTATAAGCTTCAGCGGTAAGTCGTCCTCCCAGTTTGCATATATTTCGGGTGATGTGCTGCTTTCGGAGGACATATCAACCGCTTCCGACACTTGCGACGAGCTCTCCGTCAAATCTTCCCCCTGCCCCTCGCCTGCACCGTTGCAAGCGGAAAGTGTGAGCAGTGCCGCTGTTAGTAAAACTGCTGTTATACGTTTCATTTCGGTTTCCTCCTATTAATACTCTTGTATATTTGCCCATCTTCATTATACCAGACCTCCTTGATTTTGTAAATCGTTTTTTCGTGCATATTTGCATGCGAGCTGCAAGTGCGATTTTACTTAGCCCATTGGATTCACCGTTCTTACGTAAAGTTTAAATCTGCGGTCAAATGTCAGAACACGTAAATAACCTCCTATTATATATAACCTTTAAAGTTGCCGTTTTGTTACGCGTTATTGTCAAAAAAAATAAAATTCTAATATTATCACAAAAACACTCGCTTGGTTTTGTGAA
>CAZLMF010000102.1:0-3797 GCA_964560565.1 uncultured Oscillospiraceae bacterium | reverse complement strand
TCAAAAAAAATAAAATTCTAATATTATCACAAAAACACTCGCTTGGTTTTGTGAAAAAAATAACAGGTGTATCACATTCGTGATACACCTGTTTAAATTTAAGCTATATTCTAATAACTCAAGCCTACTTGCTCTTAATAGCCGCCTGTGCAGCTGCAAGCTTTGCAATCGGCACACGGAAAGGTGAGCAGGAAACGTAGCTCAAGCCAATATTGTGGCAGAACTCAACAGTGCTCGGGTCGCCGCCATGCTCGCCGCATATGCCAAGCTTAATATTAGGACGTGTCTGCCTGCCAAGGGTAACAGCAGTCTGCATCAGCTTGCCAACGCCCTTTTGGTCAAGTCTTGCAAATGGGTCATTCTCATAAATGTTCTTAGCATAGTAAGCCTCTAAGAATGAGCCAGCATCATCACGGCTAAAGCCGAAGGTCATCTGTGTAAGATCGTTAGTACCAAAGCTGAAGAACTCAGCTTCCTTAGCAATCTCATCAGCAGTGATACAAGCACGAGGAATCTCAATCATTGTACCAACGGTGTACTTAAGAGCAGTACCTGACTTCGCAATAAGCTCATCAGCAGTCTTAGTAACAACACTCTTAACATACTGAAGCTCCTTGATTTCTCCAACCAGAGGAATCATAATCTCAGGAACAACCTTCCAATCTGGATGGCGCTTTTGAACGTTCAAAGCGGCCTCAATAACAGCAGTAGTCTGCATTTCAGCAATTTCAGGGTATGAAACAGCTAGACGGCAGCCACGGTGACCCATCATTGGGTTGAACTCGTGAAGTGAGGAGATAACAGCCTTAAGCTCATTTACATCAAGGTTCATGTCCTTAGCTAGTGCAACAATATCCTTTTCTTCCTGAGGCAAGAACTCGTGTAGAGGTGGGTCAAGGAAACGAATTGTTACAGGTAGACCGCCAAGAGCCTCATATAGACCTTCAAAGTCAGCACGCTGAATAGGAAGAATCTTAGCAAGAGCTGCCCTGCGCTGCTCCTCAGTCTTAGAAACAATCATCTCACGCATAGCGGGGATACGATCAGCCTCAAAGAACATGTGCTCAGTACGGCAAAGGCCAATGCCCTCAGCGCCAAAGCTTACAGCCTGCTTAGCGTCAGCTGGAGTGTCAGCATTTGTGCGAATCTTTAGTGTACGGAACTCATCAGCCCAATCCATAAAGGTTTCAAAGTCGCCGGAGATACTTGCTTCAACAGTTGGGATAGCTTCACCGTAGATATTACCGGTTGAACCATCAAGGGAGATGTAGTCGCCTTCCTTAATAGTAAGTCCGCCTAGAGTGAAGGACTTATCAGCGTTATTGATTTTAATATCGCCGCAACCGGATACACAGCAAGTGCCCATACCACGAGCAACAACCGCAGCGTGGGAAGTCATACCGCCACGAACAGTCAAAATGCCCTGTGCAACGTGCATACCAGCAATGTCCTCAGGTGAGGTCTCAAGACGGGTAAGAATAATCTTCTCGCCTCTCTCAGCCCACTCAACAGCGTCAGCGGCAGTAAATACTACACGTCCGTAAGCTGCACCGGGTGAAGCAGGAAGTGCAGAACCAATAGGCTTAGCAGCCTTAAGTGCCTTAATGTCGAACTGTGGGTGCAGCATAGCGTCAAGCTGCTTAGGGTCGATCATGCAAACAGCTTCTTCTTTTGAAATCATACCCTCAGCAACAAGGTCAACTGCAATCTTTAGAGCAGCAGCAGCAGTACGCTTACCGCCACGAGTCTGAAGCATGAACAGCTTCTTATTCTCGATGGTAAACTCCATGTCCTGCATGTCGCGGTAATGCTGCTCAAGCTTGTTTGAGATCTCAACAAACTGCTCATAAGCAGCAGGCAAAATATCCTTTAGATGCTCAATTGTCTGAGGTGTACGAATACCTGCAACAACGTCCTCACCCTGTGCGTTCATTAGGAACTCTCCGTATAGCTTGCGCTCACCGGTTGAAGGGTTACGAGTAAATGCAACACCGGTACCGGAGGTTTCGCCCATGTTACCGAATACCATTTCCTGAACGTTAACAGCAGTGCCCCAGCTTGAAGGAATGTCGTTCATTCGGCGATAGTAAATTGCACGGTCGTTATTCCATGAACGGAAAACTGCCTTAACTGACTCAAGCAGCTGTGACTTAGGATCAGAAGGGAAGTCTTCGTTCTTCTGTGACTTGTAATAAGCCTTAAATTTAGCTACCATTTCCTTAAGATCATCAGCTGTGAACTCAGTATCAAGCTGATAGCCCTTAGCATGCTTCATCTCATCGATGATTACTTCAAAATTATGCTTTGGAACTTCCATAACTACGTCGCTGAACATTTGAATAAAGCGGCGATAGCTGTCATAAGCAAAGCGTGGGTTGCCTGATAGTTCAGCAAAGCCTTCGACAACCTTGTCGTTAAGCCCAAGATTTAGAATGGTGTCCATCATGCCAGGCATTGAGGCACGGGAGCCTGAACGAACGGAAACAAGTAAAGGATTGCTTGGATCGCCAAATGTCTTGCCTGTAGCCTTCTCAAGATTTACGAGATGAGTATAGATCTCATCCACAACCCCAGAAGCTACATTCTGGCCGTCGTCATAATAGCGTGTACACGCCTCTGTTGAAACTGTGAAACCGCGAGGAACAGGCATACCAAGGTTAGTCATCTCAGCTAGGTTTGCACCCTTGCCGCCAAGAAGATCACGCATCTTGCCATTTCCCTCGGAGAAATCATAAACATACTTTACGCTCATTAATTTTATACCTCCGAAAAAGTTAATATTTGTGTATGGTATTGAACACACCGATACAGCATAAATCTATTATAACAGAAATCAACGCATATTACTATATTGTTTTCTCATAATTTTAGCCGCATAATCAATAAAAAACAATACATTTTCACAATATTTCAAATACCACTTGCAAAATGTATAAAAAAATGCGAAAATGTAATTGAAGTATTGCGGTGTGGGGGATGATTTTTTGCAAAAAGCAGATACCGCAAGTACCTGCGCTATAATTCTTGCGGCAGGCGACGGTAAAAGAATGAGGTCGCAAATGCCAAAAGTATTAAATGAGGTCCTGTTTGAGCCAATGCTCAAATGGGTTATTTCCGCATGTCAAAATGCAAAAGTTGACAAACTATGCGTAGTCGCAGGATATAAACATGAAGAAATCCAGGGATTTTTGCACCCTAAATACGAGGACATCTCCATTGCCATTCAGCACGACAGAAAGGGTACAGCCCATGCCGTTATGCAGGCAGTGGATTTTTTGCGCCATAACAACCCGAGGGATACATTAGTTTTATGTGGAGATGCTCCCTTTATAGATGAGCAAACCATCACTGCATCCTATAATCAACATATCGCAAATCAAAGCGGTGTCACAGTCATCACAGCAAGGCTTGAAAATCCCACAGGCTACGGTCGCATTATAAGAAATGAGCAGGGAATAGCCTCCATAGTCGAACAGCGTGACTGCACATCCAATCAGCTTGCCATAGACGAAGTGAATTCCGGCGCATACTGGTTTAACACCCAGTGCCTGCTTGATGCCCTTGAAAAAATCGACTGCAACAACGCCGCAGGGGAGTATTACCTCACCGATGCGGTGGGAGTTATACTTCAAAGCGGCAAAAATGCCGATGCCTATATCGCCGCAGATGAAAGCGTCACCCTTGGCGCTAACGACAGGCGTACTTTATATAGTCTTAACCAAATTGCCAAAGAAAATGCAATTAACCGCCATTTTGAAAACGGCGTTGAATTTGTAAGCCTTGATGGGGTAATAATC
>CAZLMF010000101.1:0-5343 GCA_964560565.1 uncultured Oscillospiraceae bacterium | reverse complement strand
TCGAGTCCAACTTGGGGAGCCAAAAAGTCCACGCAATAGCGTGGGCTTTTTCATTACGTTGAATACAAAATAAAACCGTGTAATAATTTACTACATTGTTATAGCGAACTTATAAGAAACTTTAATATAGGAGGGCAAACCATGACTTACCCTAAAATGATAATATTCGATTACGGGCACACACTTTTATATGAGCCTGGTTGGGATTCAATGCGTGGCAATGTGGAGCTGCTAAAGCATGCTACTGTAAACAAGAACAATTGCACCGTGCAGGAGCTGCAAAGAGGTGCGGATATGGTTTTCGGCGAGCATATTGAACGCATACGAGAGCTTGGGTATGACGTTTCCGCACTTGTCGGTGACCGCTTTCTTTATGAGTATCTGGGGCTTGAATTTTCGCTTTCACCCCATGAAATCGAAACAGTGTTTTGGGATGCTTGCACTGCCGGTGCAGTTATGCCCGGTGCAGACAAAATGCTTGACTACATAAATTGCCACAATATTAGAAGTGCAGTAATAAGCAATATTGGATGGTCAGGGCAAGCGCTTACCAAAAGAATTAACCGCCTTTTGCCCAACAATCATTTCGAGTTTGTGATCGCTTCAAGTGATTATTTATTCCGCAAGCCCAGCAGGTATTTGTTCGAGCTTGCGCTTATTAAAGCGGAGCTTAACCCCAGTGAGGTATGGTATTGCGGTGACAATCCGCAGGCAGACGTGGAGGGCGCATCACAGGTGGGGATTTTCCCAATTTGGTATGATAACGCTACTGAAAAGAACCATAAAGACCGCTCCAATAAAGCCGCTCCTAAATGCAAGCATCTGCACATTCAAGAGTGGGAGGAAATGCTTGAGCTGTTAGATGAATTGCGGTAAGCCTCTCAAACTACTCTAAAATCACAATATCCAAAATATCATCAAAGGGTATTTTGGTATCCACTATTCTTAAGCTGCGATTTAATTTGTCAAACAGTGCAACGGCGCCTGTTACCTGTATATACTCATTGTCGTAAAAGTAGGTAATTGTGCAAACACACCCTTTTTTAAGGGAGATTAGCTTTTGATTTAGCTCCTCTGCCATTTCCTCGGATAGCTCTATCTTTGGCACAATGATTTTCTCCTTTTTCACAAGCGCTTTTTCAAGACCGCCAACAGCTGCAAAGGGCATAAACTGCTTTGCACGCTCGGCTATGGGCATTTTAGCTCTAGGTTTACTCCCCACTTTTATGACCCCCAATCTGCCTGTTGCGCTCCATTGTAGTCGCACCATCTCGAAGGTTCATGCCCTTGAAGATGGCATTTTTGCCGTAACGCTTTTTTATACCGATTACAGCCTTTTGTGCCTTATGGTCACGCTCAAGGTTCTTACTTGCGCACTCAAACAAGCTAAGCTGCTTGCTTTGCAGCTGCTCAGGGATAACTCTATTACAACATACGCTAACCCTGCGGATAGGCTTTCTGCGGTCAACAATGCGCTCGTAAAGGCTTGCCACAGCAGGAATAATCACGCCGTCTGAGCTTGTTTCGATTCCAAAAGAAGCCGTGCCCTTAGCGGGCTCTGCATTTAGGGCATTGGAATACCCTACCTGTATTGTAACTGAACCTGTGACAAGCTCCTTATCCACAAGGTCAAGGCACATCAAATCCATCATTTCGCGTATAATGAGCTTGCCTTCCTCAAAGGAATAATCACGCATTAAAACCTGCCCGCTTGTAAGACAGTTTGTTTTAGGTTTATACGCCTTAATATCAGCAATGGTTGTAGGCTCACGCCCCCAAGCGTGGTCAATGAGTAGCTCCGCATCAATGCCAAAGGCTTTGTAAAGCGTATCCTCATCAGCGTGTGCCACCTGCTCCATATTGTAAATACCAAGTTTTTTTAGCCGTGCAGCAGTGCCTGCACCCACCCGCCAAAAATCCGTAATAGGCTGGTGGTGCCACAGGGTTTGCCTATATAAATCCTCGTCAAGGAACCCGATAAAGTCTGGCGAATGCTTTGCGGTAATATCAAGTGCAATTTTAGTGAGGTATAAGTTGGTCCCAATGCCGCAAGTGGCACGCACACCGACTGTTTCAAGCACCTCCGACATAAGCTTCACTGCCAACTCCTTTGGCGTTAGCTTATAGGTGGAAAGGTAGCTAGTCACATCTAAAAAAGCCTCGTCAATAGAGTACACATGAATATCTTCCTTTGAAATGTACTTGAGGTAAATCCCGTAAATCTCCGCAGAATAATCGATATACTTCTGCATACGAGGGGACGCCATGATATACTCAACATTCTTAGGTATTTCAAACACACGGCATCGGTTGCGGATGCCAAGCGCCTTCATAGCAGGGGTAATTGCAAGGCAAATGGTTTTATCCGAGCGTTCAGGGTCAGCAACCACAAGATTGGTAGTCATGGGGTCAAGCCCTCTTTCCACGCACTCAACGGAAGCATAGAAGGATTTCAAGTCTATACAAAGATAATAACGTTGTTTGTCCATTTTGCTCCCCCAATCTGTGATAATGTGTGTGAAAAGGCGATGATAACATAATTATACCCAGTTGTATTATAGCATAATTGCAAGCGGAGAAAAAGAGCAGTAAAGACAAAAACAATACAATATATTAGACAAGCTGAATCTATTGTAAATCATCGAAAAGCCACCCAATCGTTGGGTGGCTTTAGGTTTAATGAGATATACTCGCTATTCGTTTATTTCTCCTGCTTTTTTAAGTCCGATTTTGGTTATTGCAGGGCCGACAAGCTCATAAACCAACGTGGCGCATAAAACTACTGCCCTGATGGTCGTTCCATACTCAGGCAACATTTGGGATGCTATCAGTGAAAGACCGATTGCAACACCAGCCTGCGGAATGAGGGTAAGCCCTATATACTTTTTAACGTTTTCTGTTGCTTTTGTAATGGTAGAACCTACATAAGCGCCTGTAATCTTGCCCACAACCCTAAATACTAGGTATAAAACACCTATCAAGCCAATACTGGGGAGAATGGTAATATCAAGCTCTGCACCTGAAACCACGAAGAACATTAAAAATATAGGAGCAGTGATACCATCAACAACTTTAAAAATGGATTCAGCTGACTTGCTTGTGTTGATTACTGCTGCACCCATGCTCATACATAACAACAGGGAGGATAAACCAAGCATAGTTGCAATTGCAGAGCCTAAAAATACAAACCCCAGGGTTATTATAAGCCTGTTTGAATCTTTTTTAAAGAATTTAAGGGGGAAATTAAAGAGCAGACCCAATATAAAACCTAAAACAATGGAGCTTAAAATCTCAACTATTGGCATGGCAACAGTGATTGCCATTGAAGTTTGTCCAGGGTTTTGCATTGAATTTACTACCGCCATTGAAAGCCCAAAGGCGATAAGCGCCACCGCGTCGTCCAGCGCAACAACACTAAGCAAAGTATCAGTTACAGGCCCTTTAGCCTTATATTGCTTGACTACCATTATTGTTGCGGCAGGTGCAGTAGCAGCAGCAATTGCGCCTAAAAGTAGCGAAACCTGAAAACTAAAGCCAAACAGAACAAGAACTACAGTTACTAAAATAGATGCTGTAAGCGCTTCAAAGATAGCTATGATTACAGGAGTAACCCCAACTCGCTTTAAGTAGGAGAACTTAAACTCAGCACCAATGGAAAAAGCTATAAAAGAAAGAGCTATTTCAGATATTAACTCAAAGTCTGTAACAACACCCTTTGGGATTAAATTTAATACATATGGACCTATCAGCAAGCCTGCAATTAAATAGCCTGTTACATTTGGCAGCTTTATCAGTTTAACTGCACGGCCGCAAATAAGCCCTGAGAATAAAATCAGAGCTAAATAAAACAAAGTATTCATTTCTAAAAACCAATCCCTTCCACAGAAGATACTGGTATTGTAAATAAGATTGCCGTATCCGGCTCAGATAAATCTCCAATAACTTCCTTTACTGTGTCTTTGGCTTTATCAATAAGCTCATCCTTAAGTACCATGAAAATTGTTTTGCTTTCATCTCTTTCAAGATTAATTAAAAACCGCAGGGAGCCGAATATCGGATAATTCTCCATGTTTTTGGCAAGGGCTTTCATCATGCCAGTGCTATTAATAATGGTTGCGCCTGTGAAACCGTGCTCCATTAACTTTTCAAGCAGATCATCAAGCTTTTCAACCTTATTTAACACGATTAGTAATAATTGCACATATATCACTCCTATTAAATTGATTTATTAAAGATGTAGGACCTTTTAATAATTATATCACACAAGTCAAGTGAAATCAAAAACCACTTAAACATTAGTTTAAGCGGTTTTGTTAAGTTAAAATAATTGCAATCATTATCCTTCTATTGATTCATTCCATTGCGGTAACCATTTGCGTTTATCATTTGAAACTGCATCTATTATAGCTCTTCCAGATTGAAAACGGTCAAATGTGCCGGCTGAAATCTCGTTTAAAACCATATTAAGTATATCCTCATAATACTTTTCCGGGTTAACACTATTGACAGTACTGTTTGCTTGAGAAAAGTATTGTTGTGTTTCCTGTTGAGAAATACTGGCATATATATTCTTGACTTCTTGCATTAATGTTTCACGATCCATAATTATTCTCCTTTATAGATTATAATTATAGCATTTGTAAATTCAGAAGTATTTATACAAATTCCTAGTGCTATATAGAAAGAAGTAAAGAAGTCATGCGAAAAAATGCAGATACTTCAATTCGTGTTATGCTTATAATCCCTGATGTTAACTCTTATGCTTTTTCCTTTTACACAAGCACCAAACTATAAAGATACCAACTGCCAGAACTACTACAATAAATGGTGAAAACATCATAAGAGTCATGGGTAAATACGGGCTTCTTAAAGTGCTGAAAATAGTTTGCCACCAGTTTTCGTCAATGACAATCTCTAAGTTTTCTTTGGGAAGTTTATCTGAGATATATTGATAGGTACGTGTACCCACCTTTTCAAATTTAAGATTGCTTCTTGCGACAACCGGCATATCCTCATCAAGATATAGGTTTATGGTAAGGTTTGAAAAATCCTTCCACATAGCCGCAGGCGCAAGGTAGTATTTAATTACACCATTCTTTACGTTGAAGTCATAATCGGGATACCCTCCCAGACGGTAGCGGTAAGAAACTATCACATCATATTCCTCATTTGGCTCAAAGTCCATTTCAAAGATTATGGTGTCAACTGTCTGCTCCTCGTTATGACTTGCTATTTTGTCATCTGTAAGTACAACATACTGCCAATCGTCTGTTTTTACTTGTGTATTATAATTTAAAGCATAAGTTTCTACTGTAAAAGATGTGTCTTTGTCATTGACTACTA
>CAZLMF010000100.1:0-5415 GCA_964560565.1 uncultured Oscillospiraceae bacterium | reverse complement strand
TACGCAGCAAATACACCTAAGCAAAATGCGCACAGGCACTTTTTATAGAATTGCTTCTCCTCTTTCGCCGTTGCGGATACGGATTACATCGCTAACATCGGACACAAAGATTTTGCCATCGCCGACCTCACCTGTTGAAACCTCCTCGATAATATCGGTGATGATTTCTTCAGCATCCTCGTCCCATACAACTGTCATAACCTGTAATCTTGGCATAAGGTTAAGCTCAATGTCCATTTCCATAAATTCTGGAGGAAGCTGTCCCTTCTGATGACCGCAGCCCATTACAGCAGTGGTCGTCATGCCTGCATATTCATGCTTGGCAAGAATTTTTTTGATTTGTTCAAGCTTTTCCGGCTTAATGAAAATCTCCAACTTCTTCATAAATTCCCTCCTATAATTAGGCGGACTATCTCCGCCACATAAACAATATTATTCGTATTTTATCAGAAAACCATCTAAGTTACTATTGATTATTTGCATAAATTTTTGGCTTGTGGATAGCAAAAATTAACGTTTTGAGTATCCTTCGTTAGCTTTTCTCGGAAAATAGCTCTTTAACCTTGTAATATGCAAGTTTTGGGCGACGATATAAATCAACCACACCCTTATTATTTTGAATCATAGGGCGAGTGAAGTCGCAATCCTGCTCCGATACACGGCAATCGGAAAACTGCCAGATAAATAATCCGCTTACAAAGGGAAGATCCCTCAGGCGTGTTATGCAGCTTTCAAGAATATCGCACTGTCTTTCCTCACTCCACTTAAAGCGTTCAGGTGAGTGGAATCCATAAATTGCTGCGCCGCCGAATTCGCTAACGATAAAGGGTTTACCCTTTCCTCCTGCGCTCACCGCATAATCGTATACACTCTTGCATAGCTTGGCAGGGTCATCGTCATTATACCAACCGGGATAGATGTTGAAGGATAGAATATCAACCATATCAAGAGTCTTATCCCAAAAGTGGCGGTTGCTTGCATGAGTTTTAGGGCGGGACTTATCGTGGTCATCAATAAGGCTTAGCTGCTGCGCATAACACTCCCGTCCGTAATCGGTGTCAGAGGCACACTCGTTTAGTATGCCCCATATAATTATACTTGGGTGATTATAATGCTGGTTAAGCATTTCCTCTATGCAGTCAATGGATTGCTGGCGGAAGTTAGGGTTGCGCATCTTTTCTTCTGTCAGCCCTCTTGCATGGCTTTCCTCCCATACAAGTATGCCACGCTCATCGCATAGGTCAAGGAAACGCTCGTCATTTGGATAATGAGCGGTACGCACTGAATTTGCGCCGCACCCAGCAATTAAGTCAAGGTCACGCGCCATTGCAGCAACAGGGATTGCACATCCAAAGCCGCCTAAATCCTCATGGCGGTTAAAGCCCTTGAGGAAAATTTCCTGTCCGTTGAGTTGTAGTTTCCCCTGTTCCCAGGTAATCTCCCTGAATCCAAAACGTTCTATTAAATCATCGGCTACATTACCATTTATAATAAGCTTAGCAGTAACCTCATAAAGCTTAGGCGAATCAGGCGACCACTCTTGAATGTTTTCAGCATCAACTGTAATGGGGTAATTGTTGTTGCCTATTTGCAGGCTATGCTCACCCGCATTTATTTCTTCACCGTTAAAGCACAGGTTAAGCCTTGCGGTACACTCTACTGAGCTTTGAATATTTATCTGCGCCTCAAGCTTCCAACTCTCCCCTTGCTTTTTGGGTGTCAGCTTGAGGGAGCTAATATAGGAATCTTCAATATATTCAAGAGAAACAGGTCTTATAATGCCACCGTAGGTGTTATAGTCATTGGGTATATGCAACGATGAGTGCTCACCGTAGGAGTTGTCAACGAAAACCTCCAGTATATGCTCCCCTGCACTTACTGCAGTAGCTTTTGCAGCAAAACCTGTGTAGGCGTTGTAATGATGGGCAAGATGTTTGCCATCTAGGTAAATGTCAGCTGTATGGCTGACACCGCCAAATACAAAGCGCAAATTGCTTTCCTTAATAACACTTATTTTACGTGAGTATACCGCCTTGCCACGGTATGTTGCAAGAGCAGGGATGCTCTCCCAGCAAGCGGGGACAATAGCGCTATAACTACCTGTGCGATTGCCGTTATCATCTAGTGTGAAAAGCTCCCACGAGCCATCTAGTTGCTCAACTCGGCGGATATTGTGAGTCTTGAAAAGTCTCATTATAATATTCCTCCATATACAATCTATAATATGCAATTTTGTCCATTTATATTTTCGCCAGTCAACATTATTATACATGAAGTGGTCACAAAGCACAATGACATTGCAAAATATTAGTGAAAACGTTTACATTCCTCTCGACATTTATTGTTTTTTATCTTATAATAATTATATTACTAACAGGAGGGACCTAAATGAACGTAAAAAGCATTATCTCTCAAATGACACTTGAAGAAAAGGCAAGCCTGTGCTCAGGACAAAATTACTGGTGCACAAAGCCTATTGACCGCCTTGGTATACCATCAATTATGATGTGCGACGGACCTCACGGAATAAGACAGGAAAAGGAACAGCCTGCTCATGTTGGCCATCATAACACCGAGCCTGCCACCTGCTATCCCACTGCATCGCTTACTGCCTGCTCATGGGATACTGAGCTTGCAAAAAAGCTTGGTAGCACTATCGGTATTGAGGCACAGGCGCAAAAGGTTGCCATTGTATTAGGCCCCGGCGCAAACATCAAACGCTCACCCCTTTGCGGACGCAACTTCGAATACCTTTCAGAGGATCCATTCCTATCAAGCAAAATGGCAGGGAGCATCATCGAGGGTACGCAGTCCGAAGGTGTCGGCACTTCCCTTAAGCATTTTGCGGCAAATAATCAGGAGCATAAAAGGCTAGTGATTGATGCGCAAATTTCGACCCGTGCCTTGCGTGAGCTATATCTTGCAAGCTTCGAGGACGCTGTTAAACGCACAAAGCCCTCTACGATGATGTGCGCATACAACAGCCTAAACGGCGAGTTCTGCTCGCAAAATAAATGGCTGCTTACTGACCTGCTTCGAGATGAGTGGGGCTATGAGGGCATAGTAATGTCCGACTGGGGAGCAGTGAGCAACCGTATAAAGGGCATAGAGGCAGGGCTTGACCTTGAAATGCCATCAAGCAAAGGCTTAAACGATGCTGAAATTGTTAAGGCGGTCAAGGATGGCACCCTTTCCGAGGAAACCCTTGATATTACCGTCGAGCGTATGCTTAATATGATTTTATCTCTATCTGAAAAGCAACGTGAAAATGTGACCTATGATGTTGATGAGCATGACCGCATCTCAGCTGATATTGCTCGTGAGTGCATGGTACTGCTTAAAAACGAGGATGATATTCTCCCGTTGAGCAAAAACGGTGATTATGCGGTGATAGGCGCACTTGCTAAAAATCCACGCTATCAAGGCAGTGGCAGCAGTCGCATAAATCCCACAAAGACTTCATCGATATTCGACGGCATTAACCTCACTGCACCAAACGCAAAAATCTTATATAGCGAGGGGTATTCCCTTGATACGGACGAGTCTGACAGCAATCTTATTTCCGAGGCTGTAAAAGTCGCATCAGGCAAAGATGCTGTAATTTTAGTTGTTGGTTTGCCCGATAGCTACGAGTCCGAGGGCTATGACCGCTGGCACATGAGAATTCCACAGTCCCATATTGACCTTATCAAGGCGGTATATGCGGTGAATTCGAATGTAGTTGCGGTACTGTGCAACGGTTCTCCTGTTGAAATGCCTTGGATTGGCAATGTAAAAGGCGTGCTTGAGGCATATCTTGGCGGACAGGCTGGTGGTATTGCCGCCGCAGAGCTTATCTTTGGCGATGCAAACCCTTGCGGCAAGCTTGCTGAAAGCTTTCCGCTAAAGCTTGAACACAATCCCTCCTTCACAAGCTTCCCTGGGGAGGGGAATATTGCTCGCTATGACGAGGGGCTGTTTGTGGGCTACAGATACTATGATAAAAAGAAGCTTGATGTGCTGTTCCCATTTGGATTTGGGCTATCCTATACGCAGTTTGAGTACTCCGATCTTAAAGTGAGTGCCGACGACATAAATGAGGATACGCCTCTAACCGTTTCTGTGCTTGTTAAAAATACAGGAAAGCGTGACGGCAAGGAAATTGTTCAGCTTTATGTCAAGGATGTTCAAAGCAATGTAATCCGCCCAGAAAAAGAGCTAAAGGGCTTCACTAAGGTTTCACTTAAAACAGGTGAGCAGTGCGAAGCTACATTTACCCTTGATAGACGCTCCTTTGCTTTTTACAGCGACTCAAAAAGCAAGTGGCTGGTGGAAAGCGGCGAGTTTGAGCTTATGATTGGCGCATCCTCACAGGATATAAGGCTTTCAAAAACCATCAATGTAACCGCTGCGGCTGAACCTATCGAGCCTGTTACAGAGAACACTACCCTAGGTGAGCTAAAGAATCATCCAAACGGCGCAAAGTACTATGACGAATTTGCTGACGCTTTCGGGCTAAAGCCCGATGCTCCTAAGGATGTCAGGGAGATGACACTTGGTCTGCCCTTATCAAAGGCACGCACCATGGGATTTAGCGGCATGACTTGGGGACATTTCGAGCGACTAATAAGCAATATCAATTTAGCTATATAAATTTATAAACTTATAAGCATATAAACCAAAACTCGGAGGGCGAATGCCCTCCGAGTTTTTTATCCTTCGTATTTGCGTATTCTAAGCTCCACGCCAACCGTTTCTGCTATTTGGCGGCTTGCTTCTATCTCCGCAGGTGAAATCACATCAACCACCGTGAACATCACTCTATCCACATAATCCCTGCAATTTTTAGCAAAGGCAAGCATTGCGTCAAATGCATCCTCACCGAAGCTTGGCCTTGTGACATATACATAATCCTTTGCGTTTGCCGCATTTAGGCTAATGGATACAGTATCCACCCTGCCCTTGAGCAGTGGTGCAACAGACTTTCCATAGGTAATATCCGCAAGACCGTTAGTGTTTATTCGAATAGGCAGTTTTGTCTTACTACGGATATAATCGCAGGTTTGCAAAACCTCATCAAGGCGCATAAGGGGCTCACCATAACCGCAAAACACTATTTCATCGTACAGTGCAAGGTCAACCTCATCAAATGCCGCCTTTATTTCCTCCATGCTAGGCTCATGTTCAAGCCAGAGATTTCCTGCATTGCCTACGCTGTCGCCGTTATTGCGTATGCAAAAGCGGCAATCGCATTGACACTGATTTGTTACATTTACATATAGCTTGTCACCAAGCCTATAAAATATATCCAAACTAAACCCTCCTTAGTTGTATTTAATAATCTATATTATCATTATATTATGTTTGCTCCTCTTAATCAAGTAAATTAGTGTAACGCATATTTTGTAATACTGTATATTTTATTGCTCACTTCAA
>CAZLMF010000099.1:0-5476 GCA_964560565.1 uncultured Oscillospiraceae bacterium | reverse complement strand
TGAATATTAGTATACCGAATACAAACAATAAATTAGCCTTTAGCTTTTTATTCCAAGGATTAACTCCACACTATATAAAGGGTGATAATATGAATGACACAACAAATATTAAGAAAAGCATTGTGAAAATCACAGGCATGACCTGTGCAGCTTGCGCTCAGCGTATTGAGCGGTCAGTCACAAAGCTTGACGGCGTGCAAAGCGCATCTGTTAATTTTGCAGCTGAAAACCTTACTGTTGACTATGATGAGAACCTTACCACATTGCAAAATATATATGATACCATCGCAAAGCTTGACTTTGGTTATGTGGAGGAGTCCTCTGCCTTTAAACAGGTCACTATCCCGATTGAGGGCATGACTTGTGCGGCTTGTTCACAGCGCGTTGAAAAGGTGTTAAGCAAGTCACAAGGCATTAAAAGCGCCTCTGTCAACCTTGCCACTGAAAGAGCTACCGTCGAGTACGACCCAAAACAAATTAGGCTTTCTGCAATAAAGCAAAGCATTGAAAAGCTAGGGTATAAGGCTTTGGACATTGAAAATAAAACAAGCATTGACGAGGATAAAATACGCAAAGAGCGTGAAATTCGCAACCTATGGCGCAAGTTTATCATTTCCGCTGTATTTGCCGTGCCACTGCTATATGTTGCAATGGGCCCGATGATTTCACTCCCCCTCCCTCGTTTTATTGACCCCAATATTAACCCATTAGCATTTGCTATTACGCAGATTATGCTGGTTATACCAACGCTAATAGCAGGTAGAAGGTTTTACTCCGTGGGCTTTAAGGCTATTATCCAACGCAGTCCTAATATGGACTCACTTATTGCAATCGGTACAACCTCGGCTGTGCTATACAGCTTATACTCCACCTACCTAATTACGCAAGGTGACCACCATGCGGTGCATGGACTTTACTTCGAAACAGCTGGGGTGATAATTACACTTATTCTGCTTGGGAAATCCCTCGAATCCGTATCAAAGGGAAAAACCTCCGAGGCTATAAAGAAGCTTATGGGACTTGCGCCAAAGACCGCAACGGTTATCGAAAACGGCAAGGAAATTGAGCTACCCATTGACGAAGTCGAAATCGGTGACGTACTGCTTGTAAAACCAGGCGAAAAAATCCCTGTAGACGGCACTGTACTTGAGGGTTACACCGCCATTGACGAGGCAATGCTGACAGGCGAAAGCATGCCCGTTGACAAGAAGGCAGGCGATCCTGTTTACGCCGCAAGTATTAACAAAAACGGCTCTATTCGCTTTAAGGCAAGTAAAGTCGGCGGCGATACCGCCCTTGCACAAATTATCAAGCTTGTGGAGGAAGCGCAGGGCTCAAAGGCTCCCATTGCAAAGCTTGCAGATATTGTTTCGGGCTACTTTGTGCCCATTGTGGTCGGAATTGCACTTTTCGCCTTTATAGCATGGCTTATCGCAGGGGAAACACTAGGATTTGCCCTTACCGTGTTTGTATCAGTTTTGGTAATTGCCTGCCCATGCGCACTAGGGCTTGCAACTCCCACTGCAATTATGGTCGGCACGGGAAAAGGTGCTGAACATGGTATTCTTATAAAGGGCGGTGAAGCCCTTGAAGCGGCGCATAAAATAAATACTGTTATATTTGATAAAACCGGCACTATTACTGAGGGCAAGCCTGAAGTAACCGATATTTTCCCCGTCTCTAATCTGTCTGAAGAAAAGCTGCTTTTACTTGCCGCATCGGCGGAAAGAGGTTCTGAGCACCCCTTAGGGGATGCGATAGTTCGGGCGGCGCAATTCCGAAATCTTGAACTACTGCCTATTGCAGACTTCCAAGCTATCCCTGGGCATGGGCTTGAGGTGAGTATTGACAACATTCCCATCCTTATAGGCAACAAAAAGCTTATGAACGATCGCAGTATTGCTCTGACTGAGCTTGAATCAAGGGCTGATGAGCTTGCCGCACAGGGCAAAACTCCTATGTATGTTGCCGCAAATGATAGACTTCTAGGCATCATTGCAGTTGCTGATGTGGTAAAGGAAAGCAGTGCAAAAGCAATCCAAAAGCTGCAATCCATGGGCATTGAAGTGGCAATGATAACAGGCGATAACGAAAAAACTGCACAAGCCATTGCTAGGCAGGTAGGCATTGACAGCATACTAGCGGAGGTTTTGCCACAGGATAAAGCGAGTGAGGTAAAAAAGCTTCAAGCTCAGGGCAAGAAAGTAGCAATGGTGGGCGATGGTATAAATGACGCGCCTGCGCTTGTGCAAGCGGACATAGGTATTGCCATTGGCTCAGGTACCGACGTTGCAATGGAATCGGCTGACATAGTCCTTATGAGAAGTGATCTTATGGATGTAGCAACCTCAATTCACCTAAGCAAAAGCACAATCCGCAACATCAAGCAAAATCTTTTCTGGGCATTTGGCTACAATGCCGCCGGCATTCCAATCGCTGCCGGCTTGCTTCACGTTTTTGGCGGTCCTCTGTTAAGCCCTATGCTTGCGGCGGCGGCAATGTCCCTAAGCTCAGTTTCAGTTCTCACAAATGCGCTTAGATTAAAGCGCTTTAAGCCATACAATTAAAGGAGGTATGACATTATGGAAAAAGCTGTATTAAACGTCGAGGGTATGTCCTGCTCACACTGCGAAAATGCAGTTAAGAAATCCGTTGGCGCACTAGACGGTGTCAGTTCAGTAGAGGTTGACCTTGCTGCTAAAACCGTCACTGTTGAGTATGAAAGCGCAAATGTGTCACTAGAGCAGATAAGAAATGAAATTATTGACCAAGGTTATGATGCATAGTTTTGCGGCTGCCATAATGGCAGCCGCTTTTTCGATAAATTTACTCTATTACGCAAAAACGTGATTGACATATAAACTTTGCTGTGCTACAATAAAATCGTTATTTCGTAACTTTCGAAATTTACGAAAATCTTAACCTGGGAAAGGTGAAATAATGGCGACTATAAAGGATATTGCAAACAAGATTGGTGTTTCAGTAAGCACTGTATCAAAGGGATTAAACGGCGCAAGTGATGTAAGTGAGGAAACAAGACAGCTCATATTAAATACCGCACTTGAGGTAGGCTATGTTTCAAAACGTGCCCACAGCACTAACGCAAAGAAAAAGATATGCATTTTCATTGAAAACATGGGATATGAGAATATAGAGCAGTTTGGCTATGAAATAATCGTAAGTTTTAAGCTTGCCGCAGTAGCAAAGCAATGGGATGTGGACATCATCCCCATTTCCATGAATGAAAAATTTGACTATAACTATGAAGACTACATGATTGAGCACCACTATTCCGGCGGCTTTATGCTTGGCTTTACACTACACAATGACTTTATCAAGCAGCTTAGCCTAACAAAAATTCCAACTGTTCTCCTTGATAACACTGTTCTCAATAAGCATGTAGCATGTGTCGGTGTTGATAACGAGCTTGGGATTTCCTGCGCTGTTGAGCATCTTTGCTCCCTAGGTCATACTAAAATTGCAATGCTTAATGGCGAAGCACACAGCCGTGTATCTCAGGAAAGGCTTAGCGGCTTCCTGCTAGGTATGGATAAATGCGGACTTAAAGCGGATAAAAGCCTAATCGTGCATGACGACTTCAATAAATTCAACTCCGAAAATAATATTTCTGACTTCGTAAGCAAGGGTGTTACCGCAATCTTATGTGCAAGCGACGTTATTGCACATGGTGTAATCTCACAGCTATATAATATGGGGGTGCGTGTCCCAACAGAAATTAGCGTTATCGGCTTTGATGACCTCCCTCTTGCACGCTACACTACTCCCCCACTTACCACTATCAAGCAAAACCGCCTTGCACTGGGCAGCAGTGCTTGCATGGTAATGGAGCAAATAATGAGCGGCAACTACATCAACCGCCTTATGCTTATGCCCGAGCTTGTAGTTCGCTCATCAACCACAGGAGTGAATAAATGATGATTTTATCAACTACATCGCCAAAGGAGCTATCGACGCTCTACGATTCAAATGAATTTAACGCTCAGTTTGCCTATAAAGGCACTCTGGGCGTAAACTATTCCAAAACCCAAACAAGCTTTACCCTTTGGGCGCCTATCGCCACAGCTGTAACACTTAGGCTTTATAGTGAGGGCACTGGCGACAACACTATATCCGACTACAGTATGCAAAATGGCAAAAACGGCAGTTGGCATTTTACCCTGCAAGGTGACTATAACGGCATTTACTACACCTATATTGTTGCAAACCCCGACCAAACAAGCGAGGTTGTGGATTTATATACAACAGCGGTTGGATTGAATGGCAGGCGAGGAATGGTGGTTGACCTGCAAAGCACTAATCCTGAAGGGTGGGAATTAGATAGCTTTTCACGCCCACAAAACTCCACCGATTGCACTGTTTGGGAGGTTCATATCAGCGACTTTTCAAGCGATATTCATAGTGGCGTATCCGCTCCCAATATGGGTAAATACCTTGCGTTTACCGAAAGCGATACAACGCTCGACGGTAAGGGTAAATTCCCCACTTGTCTAAACTACCTCAAAAAGCTCGGGGTTACCCATGTTCAACTTTTGCCTATTTTCGACTATGCCTCCGTTGATGAGGGCGGAAGCTCTGAGCAGTTCAACTGGGGCTATGACCCCTTAAACTACAATGCACCGGAAGGCTCATATAGCACAAATCCAGCAAATAGCGCAGTACGCATAACCGAGTGCAAGCAGATGATACAAGCACTTCATAGTGCAGGAATCGGCGTTATAATGGACGTTGTGTACAACCACACCTATGACACGGAGCAATCTTGGTTTCACCAAACTGTCCCCTATTACTTCCACCGCACCGATGAAAACGGCAACTTCGCCAACGGCTCGGCATGCGGAAACGAAACCGCCAGCGAGCGGTTTATGTGCCGCCGTTTTATCATTGATTCAGTGCTTTATTGGGCAAGGGAGTACCATTTAGACGGATTTCGCTTTGACTTAATGGGACTTCACGATGTGGATACAATGAACTTACTTCGTAAAGAGCTTGATAAGCTACCAAACGGCGATAAAATCCTGCTTTACGGCGAACCTTGGTATGCTAGTGCGCCAAAGCTTAAATCAAGCTACCCTGCTGATAAGGCAAATTTGCATAGGCTTTCTCCTCGTATTGGCGCATTTTGCGACAATACAAGGGATAGTATCAAAGGCGATGTTTTCAAGCGGCGCAAGGGTGCTTTCGTAAACGGCGGAAAAGGCTTTTCAAGTGCAGTGAAATCCTCCCTTGGGGGCTGGGTAGATGACCGCTTTGCGCCTGCTCTCAACAGCTCACCACTGCAAACCGTATCCTACGTTTCCTGCCACGATAATCTCACTCTATGGGATAAGCTCGTCGCATCAACTAAGGGTGGCAGGGATTATTCCTCACGAGATGAGAACATAGTAGCAATGAATAAGCTTTGTGCGGCGATTTATATACTTGCGCAGGGTATGCCTTTTATGCAGGCAGGCGAGGA
>CAZLMF010000098.1:0-5607 GCA_964560565.1 uncultured Oscillospiraceae bacterium | reverse complement strand
GCAGCTCGAAGAAACTCACAGGAGGATAAAATGAACTGGACAGAGGTTTCCATTTATACAACAACGAACGGTATTGAAATAATTAACGGAGCATTGATGAAACTTAATATCAATGATGCTGTAATAGAAGATGCAAAGGTTTTTGACGAATTTTTGAATGATAAAACACAAAACTGGGACTATTTTGATGGAGACCTAATAAAGATGAAAGATATTGAAAGCTGCATTAAGGTATATTTGGCAGACAATGAACAGGGAAGAAGACTGCTGAGAAAGATATACGAATTTATTGAAGAATTAAAAGAAGATAATATGAATATTGACTTAGGAACTCTTAGGGTGGAAACAAAGGTAATAAATGATGAGGACTGGGCAAACAACTGGAAGAAATATTTTAAGCCTTTTGAAGTGGCAGACAAAATAGTAATTAAGCCTTCCTGGGAAGATTACAAGGACTCTGCACAAGGGAAAATTATTCTTGTAATCGACCCGGGTATGAGCTTTGGGACGGGGCAGCATCACACCACACGCCTTTGTATTGAGCAGATAATTAAATATATTAATAAAGATATGGAAGTGTTGGATTTGGGATGCGGCAGCGGTATATTGTCAATAGCAACATTGCTTCTTGGAGCACAGAAATGTGTCGGAGTTGATATTGACGAAAATGCTGTCCGTATTGCAAAAGAAAATGCTGAACTTAACAATATTTTCGAAGATAAATTCAACGTTTACTGCGGGGATGTAACCGAGGATACTGCTCTTCAGAATAAAATAGGTTACAACAAGTATGACATGATTGAAGTAAATATTATAGCACAAATAATAATGGGAATGAGTCATACCTTTCCAAAGTTTTTGAAAAAAGGCGGTTTAGTAATAGCATCAGGAATAATAACAAAATATATGCAGGATGTAATAGATAATTTTGAAAACTTAGGATTTGAAATAATTGAAACAAATCAAAGCGAAGAATGGGTATCAATAACCGCGAAGCTGTCATCCTGAGCGCCAGCGAAGGATCTCATCTTTTCAAGGCATGAGATTCTTCGTGCTGCGCACTCAGAATGACAAATAGCTGTGCACTCAGAATGACAAATAACGATGGTATTCATTACAGTGATACAAAGGAGAAATTATGTTCAGGTATTTTTGTACTGATGAGAATATAAATAATGATGAAGTTACAGTCGAAGGCGGCGATGCTAAGCATTTAGAAACAATTTTACGGGCTAAATCTCTTTATGCTCAAAAATTCAATTAATGTGTGTTTTTTGCTGTTTATATTTTGGTTTTTCACACATTAATTGAAATTTTGAGCATATTTCATAGGAAAATTCAAATATTTTCACACATTAATTGAAATTTTGAGTAATTCAAAGGCAATTCATCGCGTTTTACAGCAAAATGGACCGAAAGAGTAATGCCGGGGACGTTATTACTCTACCTGCCGTCCCCTTGACGTTTGAAATCGCCCCCGTGCCTCTACAAACAACTATATCATTCATACCTATTCCTCACTGATTAATCTGATTTTCAACAAATTAATAGAAATTTTGCGAATATTCGAAAGTATGACTACCAATAAATTACTCCATATCCAAAATTAACATTATTTTGCTTGCTGCTTTACTTAACTCACAGTATAATTTTTATATGAAAGAATATTTGAGTAATTTTTCGGCTGCTTCATTTTGGAACATTCCAAATATTGAAACCGTGCTTGATTATAGAATTGATACAAGCAAGGTCAGTTTTACTGTTTCTAAACAAAGTGCAAGGTTTAAAAAAAAGGATAAATTAATCCACTTGTGCGAACTTGAGTTGCCTGCTAATGCAGTGGTACTGAAAAACGGCATTATGGTTGCAGCGCCAGAATTGGTGTTTCTACAACTTGCGTGCAGTTTGGATATTCACCGTCTGATATTACTTGGATTGCAGCTCTGCTCACATCCGCCGGGCAAGCCCTCTGAGGCAATTACGACAAAGCAAAAGCTAAAAGCTTTTCTTGCAGAAACACCTGGCCACCGTGGGCACCGCAAAGCCTTGCGGGCAGTAAAATATATAGAAGATGGTTCCGCATCAGTGATGGAATCAATAGCTTATATGATACTGACTTTACCCCACGCCTTGGGTGGATACGGCATTGACGGCGCTGTTTTCAACTATGAGATAAAACTCAAAAATGAAGGTGTCAAGCGTCTTGGACAGAAACGTTGCTTTTTGGATTTATACTATAAGCAGGCAAGGCTGGCAATTGAATATGATAGTTTCGCCTTTCATAGCAATCCTACTGAGCAAGGTAAAGATGCAGTGCGGTCTGCAATACTCGAGAGACAAAACATTGAAGTAATGCATTTGAACACCATTCAAGTATACGATAAGAATGCATGCAAGGATTTTGCCAACAATCTTGCAACTCGTCTTAAGAAACGCAAGCAAAACCGCGCAAAGAATTTCGACCAGATGCATGCACAGCTCCGCACATTGCTGCCAGCAGGAAAACCGGTTATTGAAACTAATAAGGTGTGAGTATTAGTAAAGTAGTGCTGCACCAAGACAAAAGTAACTCCATTTCTATACTAAATGCTCAAAATTTCAATTAATGTGTGTTTTTTGCTGTTTATATTTTGGTTTTTCACACATTAATTGAAATTTTGAGTATATTTCATGGGAAAATCCAAATATTTTCACACATTAATTGAAATTTTGAGTAATTCAAAGGCTATTATTCCTTTTTACGGCAAAATGGGCCGAAAGGTATTGTCGGACAGCGTTTGTATTCGGTCTGAAGGGGGCGGAATCATCTCGTTGCAGGCATACAATACTACTGCTGCTGTTACTACCCCTGCTGTTTCAGTCCTGAGAATCCTTTTACCCAAGGTTACTATATGTGCACCTATTTCTTGGAGCATTTGGATTTCTTTAATGTCAAAACCTCCTTCAGGACCTATAACTATGTAATAATTATCCGAACTTTCAAACAAAACGTCCTTTAGAAGCTTTACATCCTCTAATTCATAGGGGACTAAAACCAATGCATCTTCATCCTTTAGTTTTTCTACAAGCTCTTTTACAGTCATAATCGGCTCCACCACAGGAATGATATTTCTTTTGCTTTGTTTTGCCGATTCTCTGGCAATTTTCTGCCATCTGTTTAATTTTTTCTGCTCTCTGTCCTTTTGATTAAACTTTACAACGGTTCTTTCTGTTATTAAGGGAATAAAACTCTTCACACCCAGCTCCACATTTTGCTGTATGATTGTTTCCATCTTAGTCTGCTTAGGTATTCCCTGGCAAAGGGTTATATTTATTTTTGTTTCATTATTTGACATTACTTCTTCAATTAAGGTACAGATTATATTTTCCTTATTTACTCCCTTTATTTCAGCAATGTATTCTTTGCTTTCGGTTACAACAGAAATTTTGTCTCCAGGCTGAGCCCTGAGAATTGTCTTTAAATGTTTTTCGTCTCCACCTTCAACTGTTACCGTATTATTTATTATATTATTATCAGCACAAAAATATCTAAACATTATAGCTTCCTCTTTGTCTGCTCTGTTTTTTGATTACTGCTTTGCCTTTACTGCCATTCATAGGTATCTTTATTATATGATAATTTTCTTTTATCAATTCTGCACTTGTATTTTACCATATGAAGCGGCTATAATCAACAAAGCTTCCATCATGATTTGCAAATATCTGATGGGACAATGGGGAAGTATCTTATTTCATTAGTATGATAAATATGGTATTTAATGTAGAAAAGATTTTGTCTTTTTGCACTAATTAGATAGAGACAAATCAACAAAAATGTATTATAATTGTTATAGTTAATAAAATTAATAGGCAATTGTAAAATGATTTTGTGATAACTGTGGATAAAATCTAATAAAAAAATAACAAGAAAAAGAAAAACCAGTTAAAAATAAGTGAAATTATGGATTTAAGGGTAACCTTAATACACCTACGAACATTGAAATATCAATAACTTTAAGTATGAGAAGATTATGCAATTAGTGGTTTAAGACTTCTAAGATACTGTGGACAACTTAATCGGTGTGCGATAATTGCTGTGAATTGACTTGCAATTCCTGCAATGAGCACATCAGCTTTAGTAGTAAGATGGTCACGAGATTTTCTTCCGGCTATGCACATGTTCATTTTAAAATGGTTAATGGCTCTTTCTACAACAGTACGTATTTTATACAACTCATTCCATTCATCAGAATCACGTTGTAAGCCTGGAAACATACGAAAACTCATATTTTCATAAGTGTAAGTAGTTCTACCCCTTTTAGCAGTGCTGCACGGATTGTCGCAATCACAAACATATTGACCTTTTTCCACATGTACTTTAGGGCATGTCCATTTTATACGGTCAGCACGACCTTTTTCACGGCAAAGCCCACAATATTTCATAACCAAAGAGGAATCATTTGGGCATAAGGGATAACCATATTCATTGTAACCAACTTTTTTAAGGGTGCTTTCATTTCTTGGATTGTAAGGGATAATTGCTTTTTCAAAATTAAAGTCATTTTTTAAAAAGGTATAGGTATCAATAGCATCAAAAGCAGAATCTCCAAGAAAAATTGACGGATGAAAATCAGGATGAAGTTCAAAGAAATCTTGTAAAACCGGTTTCAATGCAGAAGAATCACCAATTGACTTATCCTCGTCAGGAGAATCAGATTTCTTGTCAATTTCAATATCTGGATGCTTTCTTTTGAAGTCATCATCCAAGAAAGCAATATGACGCACAAGTCCTAAACCATTGGTGATAATAACAAATTTGTCGGCATAACAGAAATGACCATTAATGTACATCTGTTTAGCATCAGAAGAAGATGAAGCTTTAGAAGGCATTAGCCCATAAGCCATTTTGTATGGATCAACATTAGGATTATCCTTGTAGTAAGTTTTAAGCTGTCTAATGAGAGTATTCAAATACTTAGGATTATTTTCTTTAACATATAATTCAATTCCTGAAGTATCAGGTGTAAGAATTGAAGCAAGGGTAGAATCAATAGCTTGACATATAGGTTCAGTATAGTCAACCATTTTAGAGAACATAAGCTCTAATTGAGGTATAAAAGTTTGTTTAAAACGTGTAAACATAGGAGCGTCAGGCACCTTGGTAAAGCCACAGAAATCACGTAATTCACGACATAAAGAAAGTAAATTGATAAGTAAAGCATCGGTAGGAATGGTTAATATTTTCTGCAATATTAAAGCAGATAAAAATCCTTTTAAAGGATAATCTCTTTTTCTACCCAATGATAAGTGGAAAGCACAGTAAAATTCCACTGGTATAAAATCACTTAAATTGATGTGTTCTTCTAATAATGAGAAGAACGTAGGTGTGTCAGAGGTTAATAAATCTTGGCATTCACTGAAATTTTCAGCAAGAGTTAGCTGAAAGTATTTATTAGACATAAATTTCCTCCTGTTGTAGTTTTTGTTTTGTTTGCTACTTACATTATACCATAACAGGAGAGAAATTTATATATAAAGTTAACAAAGAACCCATGAAAGTCAATGGGTTCAGGCATTTAACAAATGCCTATATTTGATTTTAAGCAAGGAGATTTTTTATAATTGCTG
>CAZLMF010000097.1:0-5664 GCA_964560565.1 uncultured Oscillospiraceae bacterium | reverse complement strand
AAAGGAAACCTACGGCTTATATCAGAAATAGTATAGAAAAAA
Source organism: uncultured Oscillospiraceae bacterium (assembly GCA_964560565.1). Lineage (GTDB taxonomy): Bacteria > Bacillota > Clostridia > Oscillospirales > Ruminococcaceae > CAZLMF01. The sequence continues at coordinate 5,622 of CAZLMF010000097.1, read as the reverse complement.
AGTGCTCAGCGTTTACGCTGAGCACTTTTTTATTTTTATTTGTGTTACAGGTTCTCGTTTTTAAGTGCATCAATTGGGTTATCCTTTGCAATCTTGCTCATGGAGTACATCATGGTGATAATCACCACAGTAAATACACTCAGCACCGCAATTATGACAGGTACTATTGGCATATAGAACTTCACTTCCCAAGTTTCATTAGTGGCTTTGAAAATCAAGTAGGTCACTGCAATTGAAACAGGCAGCCCCCACAATAGCGATTTTGCCCCATAAAGCAAACATTCAAAGCACATCATCTTGTTAAAGCCACGCTTGGTCATGCCTATGGATTTAAGCATTGCAAATTCCCTGCGCCTTAGGGCGATATTGGTAGAAATCGTGTTGAACACATTCGCCATTGCAATAAGTGAAATCAGCACAATAAAACCGTAGGAAAAGACCTCGAAGATTAAGATGATATTACGGGTTGATTCCACGGAATCAGCGTAGTTCACAAGGCTTGAGGTGGGAAGCTTGTTGTGCTCAAGGGCTTTAACCATATTGTCAAACACAGGTAGACCTTTATCAACTTTAAAATAACAGGAATAGGATTTTATCTGCTGGGTGTTTACCACCGATTCAATCACACTTTGCGGGTACATCACGACAATTCCATTGCCTGTGTTTACACCTACTCCAAAGGCAAGCTCATCCGCAATCAAGCCAAGAGAGGCAGAAAGCTCAATGGTTTTATATTCATCCGCAGGTATGTCGTCCTCATAAGTAGCGGTTTCATCAACTATAATAACGGGCATATTTGCGAGGTTCTCACTTGTGACAGAATCCTTGAACACATCAAAGTTATGATATTTGCCTTCAATCCCAATAAACTGGGTTACCTTAGCAGTTGCAATGCCAAGGGGGTTATCCGCATTAAAATAGTCATCTTTTGATAAGCTGTTTTCCTTTAGATACGCCTCAAAGGTGGCATCATCCACCGAATACAGCATTATAGGCACATTTGCATACTCATTATTCTCATCTGCCACATATTCCAAAAGTCTGTCATTGACTACTTCAACAGGGAGCCTTGCTATTCCCGTGATAAGCCCTGCATAACTTGCCTTTTCGACACCCTCAACATTGGAAAGCACCTCGAATATTTGGTTGGGCTCTTTATCCTGAGGCATATAGTAAATCACATCATAGTCAGCGCTTGAGAATATTCCTTTCATGCTGTCGCTTAGGTAGGTGCAAAGGGAGCTTGTGGAAACAAACAACACAATGCTCATAAATAGCGATATAACCGTGGCACGATAACGCTTGCGGCTGCGTTTAAAGTGTTTTTTAGCAAGCGCTCCTTCAAGTCCAAAAAGCATATAGGTAAGCTTTGAGGTTTTGACCTGCTTTGCCTTTGCGGTTATATCTGCAGATTGCCTTATCGCCTCAATTGCAGTGACCTTAGTAGCTCGCCTTGAGGGAATCCATGCGGAAATAAGCACAGTTACAGCGGCTATAACAATGGCAACTACGACCGATAGGGGAGAAATATTAAGTGTCAAAGGTATATTTACTTGGCTAAACATAATGAAGCTTGAGCCAACAATTGAGAGAGTCACGCCTATTCCTGCAATTCCGCATATTATGCCGATAGGAATACCAATAAGGCTTACGAACAGACCCTCGAACAATACACTCCTTGCAAGCTGCCGCTTTGTTGCACCGATGGAGGATAGCAACCCAAACTGCTTCGTGCGCTCGCTTACCGAAATTGAAAAAGCATTGTAGATAAGGGAGATTGAGCCGAACATAATAAGCCCGATAAGAATTGCAGCAAAGCTGTAAAGGGTGACGTAATAGGTATCGAACCTTGATGCCCCCACGAACATCAGTACGTCATCATTGTAACCCTTGGAATAATCCTCGAACTTTGACATATATGACTTTACTTGCTTTGGGTTGTCTAAGGTGAAATAAGCGTCATAGGTGTAAGCCGCACTGGGTTGACTATCCATGATAGTAATTGCCGTATATCCCGGTGCTAAGCTCGGCTCAAAGTCAGGGCGCTCGTAAAAACCAACAACAGTATAAGTGCGGCTTCCACGGGTGATAAGCTCCTCAGAGTCGCCGTTTTCCCCATCAAGGAAACGATTGCCTTGCCTTAAAATATAGCCATCCGACACCCTATCCCCAACATCAAGCTCAAGGGTATCACCAATAGAATAGTAAACTCCTGCATTTGTTTGCACATGCTTTGGTAGAATTATTTCATTATCACTTTCAGGCAAGTTGCCATTTATAAGATGCACAGGCATTTCTTCCATGAAAACTTTCTCTGCGCCAAGCACAAAGAGATAAGGCTTGCCCTCATTTTTACTCCCCTCAAGCATTGCATAGCCTATATTTTGCCCCTGCACCACTTGAGACAGCTCATCGTCATCTTTAAGCTGAGAGACTATCTCCGCAGGAACTGCCGCAAGGCTTGCGTGCCAATTACCGCTCATATAAACCATTGTATCGAGCATATAAGCTTGCAGGCTTGAAATAAGAGTAGTTACCGCTGTAATCATCGCGGCAGATAGGATTATTCCTACAATCGTCACAAAGGTGCGAGTGTGGTTTTTCGCAAGGGTTTTCAGTGTGACCTTTGAGAAGATATTCACTTTTTCATCACCTCATCACGGGTGATTAAGCCGTCCTCGATTGCAAGGATTCTATCGGCTTGCAGGGCAATGTTCTCATCGTGGGTAATCACAATAAGGGTTTGGTTGTATCTTTTATTGGACAGCTTCAAAAGCTCCACTATTTCATGGCTGTTCTTTGAATCAAGGTTGCCCGTTGGCTCATCTGCAAGTACCACAGCAGGGCAATTCATAAGCGCTCGCCCAATGGACACCCTTTGCTGTTGACCGCCGGACAGTTGATTTGGCAAATGCTCCTTATGACTTTCAAGCTTTAGTGTGGCAAGCAGCTCCCTTAGCCTGTCATTATTCACTTTTCTGCCGTCCATAAGAACAGGTAGTGTTATATTCTCCATCACATTAAGCACAGGGATAAGATTGTAAAACTGATATATAAGCCCTACTTGCCTGCGGCGGAAAATTGCCAACTGTTCATCGTTTCGAGAATAGATATCCTGCCCGTCCATGTAGACCTTCCCTGAGGTGGGCTTATCCACTCCGCCTAGAATATGCAAAAGCGTAGACTTCCCCGAGCCTGACGGGCCAATTATAGCTAGAAATTCACCTTGCTCAACGGAAAAAGAAACTCCGTCAAGAGCATTCACTTGATTATTTCCCTTCCCATAGGTTTTTGTAAGGCCTTCAACCCTTAGTATCTCCATAATAACCTCCAACTTTATTTTTACAGCCTTATTGTACCCTGTCAAGGTGACATGGCGGTGACTTGCATATAACAAAAACGTCACTTTAGGATTGGAGATTGCAGCTTCTAAACGGTGCTTTTATAGATGCGAATTATAAAGCTTGCGCCGCCGTTTGGGTTGTTTTCCGCCTTTATAGTGCCGTTTTGAGCGATTAAAATCATCCTTGAAAGAGCAAGACCTATGCCAAAGCTTTGCTCGCTGGAGTTTTTACCCTTATAAAACCGCTCGAATAAATGAGGCAAGTCTGCACTATCAATTCCATTTCCGCTGTCATGGACTATCATTTGAGTGAAAAGGGCATTTTCGCTTACAGCAAGCTCAATTCTGCCCCCCTCCGGGGAATGCTCAATGCAGTTTTTTAGCACATTACCAAGTGCCTCTGTTGACCACTGCAAATCCCCTATAAAAGCTTCATCCCCTGTCATTTTCACCTCAAGCTGTTGAGCTCTTAGCTCCATTGGTATTGCAACAGGCTCATACGCCTTTCTGATAAGCTCGCAAACCTCTATTCGCTCATGCCTCATTTTTACAGTTCCTGCGTCAAGTCTTGACATTTTAAGCAGGGAGTTAATAAGCCAATCAATTCGTGAAAGCAGCTTTGATAGTTCGCTTGTAAGTCGTATGCGTCTTTTGTCATCAAGGTTTTCCTCGGATAAAAAGGTAGTAATTAAATTTATCGAGGTTAGGGGAGTTCGTATTTGGTGGGATATATCGGCAATTGCATCGGATAAATAAATCTTGTCCTGCTTTAAATCGTCTGCTTGCTCACGCAAGCGCACTGTCAGCTTATAAATTTCACTTTGCAAAACAGCAAGCTCCCCCTCTTTATAATCATCGAGGGAAAGCTCCTCGTTACCATGTAAAATTAAGCTTATTTCTTGTGTAAGCGAAAAGATTTTACGATACCTTGCATAAGTGAAAATCAGGAAGAATACGATAAAAACTACACATAGGCAAAGGGCAAAAACAGCGTAGCCAAGTCCAATTATTGCCCCTGCTGCAACAGCTATTACGGTCAAGATAAAGCAGGCAAAAAGGCTCTGCTTAACTTCCGGATTGCGAAAAAAAGACAAGTTACTCACCCACCTTATAGCCAATTCCTCGGACTGTTTTAATAATCGTTGGGTTTTGAGGGTCGTCCTCGATTTTATCCCTAAGCCTCTTTATATAGACTGTCAGCGTGTTATCATTGACAAACTCCCCAGCCACATCCCATATCGCATCAAGGAGCTTTCCTCTGCTGAGAATAACGCCTTTGTTGTTCAAAAACACAAGCAGCAGCCGATATTCAAGGGCGGATAGAAACACCTCCGCCGAATCCTTATGCACTGTGCCCCTAACGGTATCCACTCTAAGGCTTTCAAGCTCGATTACAGCCTGTGCCTTTCCTGTCCTGCGCAGTACACTGCGAATACGTGACACAAGCTCACGGGGGCGAAAAGGCTTGTTTATGTAGTCGTCAGCGCCTATATCAAGCCCTGTTACTACGCTATACTCATCATCGGATGCGGTTAGGAATATAACAGGAGTATCGCCCCTAGCCTTTGCGGCGGAGCATACTGCGTAGCCATTGCCGTCGGACAGGGAAATATCAAGGAGCAGTAAATCGTATTTGCCGATTTCAAGCCGTTCAATAGCGGCAGTTTGTCCGCTTACAGAGTCAACTGAAAATCCCTCACCAAGTAAAAACTCGCTGAGCTTCTCCACTATACCTCTATCGTCCTCCACAAGAAGAATTTTAGTCATATATCTCACCTCGTTGGTATTATAGCATAATTTTACTAAAACTAATAGATAAAATCGCATTCAGTTTTGCACTGGGCACATGGTCAGTGCCTGCTTGCCGCAGGAGCCTGCCTTTTTAAAAAAGTGGTCAAGGTTAAATGCTACCCTGGGTAAATAGCCGAAGTCCTCGAGTAAAGTAAAAAGTGGAAAGAATATCGCCATTGGAGGCAGCATTACCGAAACCACCCATGCAAGTGTTCTATAAACCCCAAGTACAAGTGCGCCATGCAGCCAAGCAGGCACGCTGAAGAACATAAAAGCATCAGTAAGTCTATCCTCCACCCAAAACAGTCCGTCGGACAGCAGTTGTGAGGGGTAATTCGCCCCTGTAATTGTAATCCAAAGCACAGCACAAAGTGCCGCAATCATTATAGGTATCCCTGTCAATCTGCTTGTAAGAATGCGGTCAAGCTTTCGATCACGCGCTCTTACACAGCCTTGTGAGGGGGAAACCACATCAATACATATCCCCT
>CAZLMF010000096.1:0-5751 GCA_964560565.1 uncultured Oscillospiraceae bacterium | reverse complement strand
CTCTCGTTGATATTTCCAATCTAAGCTTACCGATAACTAAGCAGTAGATTTTCAAGGTTTTCATGGAGGAGCATTTCGCTGTCGTCTAGTGATAATCCCAGCGCACGAAATCGCTCCAGCTCAATTGTAAAATCCCACATTGGATAGTCAGTGCCAAAAAGCACTCTATCTACTCCATACATTTTAATAATTTCCTTTGCCTGCTCAGGGGAAAGCTCGTAAAGGGAGCTTGAGGTGTCTACATATACCTTTTTGCCTGCAAGGAGCTGTGCCGCCTCTCCCCATTGCGACCATCCGCCAAAGTGAGCGCCGATTACATCAAGATTCGGGAAGTTCTCAAGCACTTTTACAAGCCTTTTGGGGTGGGAATACTCATAACGGTAGTCACCTGTGTGAATTAACAGGGGTAGCTTGCCCTGAATTGCATCGTATATTCTCATTGCCTTTGGGCTATCTATGTTGAACTTTTGAAAGTCAGGGTGTAGTTTAACGCCTTTAAATCCAATGTTTAGAATATTGCTAATCTCACCCTCAATATCTTCGCAATCCGGATGCATTGCCGCAAAGCCGATTAACTTGTCCGGGTGCTTTGCAACCTCACCTGCTAGGTAGCTGTTAATGCTTTCAACCTGCTGTGGTACTGTTGCCACCGAATGCACTAAAAACTTGTCAATTCCATTAGCCGCGCCATTTTCAAGCAATGAGGATAATGTGCCATCGTAAAAAATGCCCATCTGATAGAAATCCCCTATGCTATCCGCAGCCTTCTGCGCAATTTTATCCGGAAATATATGCGCATGAGAGTCAATTATCAAAAAATCATCTCCATTTTATTCTGTGTATATTATACACTTTATTTTCATATCATGCAATGTGATTTATGTAAAAGATAAGCGGCAGGTTACCCTGCCGCTTGGTTATTGTAGTTCAAGTTGTTTGGTTGAGTTCGATATGTATTGCAGGAAACTATCTCTTGGGACAGGTCTGCTGAAGTAATAGCCTTGAACCGTATCCGCTTTTAACATACCTATACGGTTTAGCTGATTTTCCGTTTCAACACCCTCAACGCAAACAGTCATATTTATGCTGTGAGCAAGCTCAGTTATCGAGCGAATAAAAGTCTTGCAAAACTTATCAGCGTCCACGTTTTGTATGAAGCTCTTATCAATCTTAATTACGTCCAGTGGGAATTTTCTAAGGTTTCCAAGTGAGGAGTAGCCTGTGCCAAAGTCGTCCATTGCAATTTTCACGCCTAGCTTTCGAAGCTTTCGCAGCTTATTTATCATATCGGTGACATTGATTATCTCAACGCTTTCAGTAATCTCAAGAAGCAGATACTTTGCATCAAGTCCTGTTTGCGCTAAAGCATTTTTTACTACAAGGATAATATTTGGGGCTTGAAGTTGCTTAACCGATAGGTTGACACTTATGTAAAAATCCTTGTGCCCTTTGTTCTGCATTTCAACGCAGAATTTACATGCCATTATGAGTACCCACTCGCCAATGGGGACAATCAACCCATGATATTCAGCAACCGAAATAAAGCTGTCAGGGTAAAGCATACCTAAATCTCTATCCTCCCAGCGAATAAGCGCCTCTGCGCCCTTTGTCGTGCCTGTTGCAGGGTCAACTATTGGCTGATAGAAAACCATAAAGCCATTCATACGCTCGTTTATTGACCTGCGCAATCCACGCTCAATCTCAATACGGCGCAAGAAACTCTCGTCCATCTCCTTGACATAAACTGCGTAGCCGCCCTTGTTTTTACTCTTAGCAAGGTACATTGCAAGGTCAGCGCTTCGAATAATGTCCTCTGAGTTGTTGCCGTCACGGGGATATAGCGCAACTCCTACGCTGCATCCGCAATGTATATTCTGCCTTTTCGCAACCCAAGGCTCCTTAAAGCGCTTGAGCACACCTTTGATAAAATCAACAGCCTCACGCTCTCCAGCGCCATGCAGGACTATCATAAATTCATCGCCGCCGAACCTATATATGTTTCCATGCGGAAGATCAAGGGATGATAAATAATCCGAAATTTGCGTAAGTATTTTATCTCCCTCGCCATGTCCAAAAGAGTCATTGATATTCTTAAAGTCATCAAGGTCAATCAGCACAACCGCTCCTTGAGAATCGGTCAAAACCGCATCAGTTACATGCTTTGTAATATCCTTTTCACAGCGAAGCCTATTTGGTATATCAAGCATTGTATCATAGTATACCAGATGCTTAATTTCTTCTTGTTGAAATTTAAGAGTTGTAACATCAACCAAAGTGACCACTATCGCCTCTCGTGAATCTGCCCACTGTGAAACAGAAGCGGTCATCGAAAACCAGCCTCCAAGCTTACTGTTCATACTCTCCCAGCTTTTTGTCTGTGTATCGCTTTGCAGCATATTAATTATCTCGCATTGCTCATTATCTGGGTCACAAAAAAAGTCACAACAACGCTTACCTACAATATCTTCCGCAGTTATTCCGGCGCATCTTAACAGTGCGTCATTTGCATATAAAAGCTCTGCACTTTCCCTGTCAACCGCAAAGATGAAGCTATTAATATTGTTGAGAACTATTTCACGCACTAAGTTTGAGCTCTTTAGCTTTTCCTCAGCTTGCCTGCGCATTATTATACCGCCAATTATATGTGTAGCCTTTGTTAAAAGGTCAAGTTCCTCGTATGTCCATTCACGATTATCCCTAAAGTCGTCGTAGGCAATATATCCCTCTAGCTTTCCATAATCCTTTATGCGGGCAATTGCTATGGATTTAAGCCCAACTTGTGCTATTAGCTCTGCGCCTACAATATCAATTTTTGAGGAATCGCTTGAATGGTAAATTTCATTGTCCTTTAAATAATCCAATATTCCAGAGAGTTCACTCGCAAAAAACCGGTTGATTTTCAGCTTGTAATCGCCCATTCTTTCTGCCGACCAGCCAATATGATAAAAACCTTCGTTTTGTTGCGAATCTAAAAGGTATACAGTTATAACATCAAGATCAAGAAAAACGCCCACCTCATCTATAACCTTTAATAAGGTCGTGTCGGAAGTGTCGTTATCAACGAGTATTTGATGAATAGCCTTTAATATGCCATAATAATCCTTTTGCCCTTGCGCACTCATCCTTGAGCTTTTAGAAATCATTCTTTTTATCTCCCGAAGCAAGATTAGGTGCAAAAAACACCTTACGTTAAATAATTTATATGTTTATTCTACACAAAGTATTAAATAAAGTCAAGTCTATAAAAAATACAAACCATTAAAACTTGATTGCAAGTTTCTTTCAATTTAACGACAGAAAAAAATAATTTAACTTTTATCTTAGCCTGTTTAGACTATTGTGTAGAGCATCTTAAACTATTATAAACATAAAAAACGACAGAGAAAAGTCTTTTCCCTGTCGTTTCTGTGAACTTTCAATAAGTATTGTGCTAATCCTTTGATAAATGCTCAAGGATTTTTTCCTTGCTGGTAAGCCCAACAATGCGGTCTACTTCTTCCCCATCCTTAAATACAATCATTGTGGGAATGCTGAAAATACCGAACCGTTCAGCAAGTGATGACTCCTCATCTATGTTGACCTTAGCAATAACTGCATCGCTTCCTACTTCGCTTGCCGCTTCCTCTAGAATAGGAGCAAGCATTTTACATGGACCGCACCATGGCGCCCAAAAATCCACAAGCACCGGCTTATCTGACTTTGAAATAGTACTTTGGAACTCCGCGTTCTTTAATTGTAAAACTGACATGATATCATCCCTTCACTTAATAATTTCATTTACTAATGTGTTGCTTTTTTCTGCTTTTTAATAAAGCCTAATATGTTCATCGCCGCCTGTGCGCCCTCTGAAACTGCTTTTGCTACCTGCAAAAGCCCTCCAACGCAATCACCTGCTGCGTATAAACCGTCAACATTTGTCATAAACTGAGCGTCAACTGAAATGTTTTCCCCCTCAGTTATAACTCCAAGCTTTCTTGCAAAATCCGCAGCGCCTGCTGTCCCCTCTGCCACGAATATACCATCTACGGCGTATGTACTGCCATCTGTAAGGACTATTTCCTGCGCCCTTGTGCCTCCCGCTACTTCTGCAATTTTGCCTGATATTATAGCCTGCTCGAATGGAAACTTATCGGACTTGGGTTTATCGTTTGTAAAAACTATAATGTCCTTGCTAAATCTGCTTAACTCCTCAAGCTCATGGGTAGCGTAATCACCGCTGCCGATTAGCGCTAAGCGCTTACCCCTGTACAGAAAGCCATCGCATACAGCACAGAAGCTGACGCCTTTGCCAATAAAGTCCTTAATTCCTGCAATTTTCGGAACATATCTGCGTTTTCCCGTTGCAAGCAACACCGCTTTTGCGGTATAATTATTGTTGGGAGTAATAATCTCAAAATGCTCTGACATTTCAATGGAGGTTACTTCAGCGGAAATCACCTTAGCACCAAAGCTTTCTGCTTGCTTCGTGCCTGCTTCAATCAGCTCAGCGCCTGTTACTGGAGGGTAAACTCCGTAGTAGTTTGCTACCTCCTCCGCACGCTCTAACGAGCCTCCGTCCTTGCCTATCACAAGCACCTTTGCTCCGCCCCGTGCCAGGTATATTGCCGCCGATTGCCCGGCAGGACCGCCTCCTATTATAACAACATCGAACTTTTCAGACATATTAACAACTCCTTGCTTTTATTATATCCATTATGGGAAAATATATATGTGACTTTAATCACATAGACTAAATTGAGGTGAACAAATGCTTACATACCTACCCTTTTACGATAAACTTACAAGCAATGAGCGCAGTCTGCTCCACTCTCGTTCTCGTGTTTTATATCTGAAGCACGATGAGCAGCTAATGACCGCAAGCGAATGCATTGGCATGGTATCCGTCTTAGATGGTCAACTGCGTGCATACATATCCTCCGATAGCGGTAAGGAAATCACACTTTACCGCCTGCTCGAGCGTGATATGTGCGTTTTGTCCGCTTCATGTGTAATAAAGGGGCTTGACCTTAGTATTAATATTATGGCTGATAAGGATAGTAAGGTATTGCTTGTCCCTGCAAATATATTTGAAAGCCTTGTGAAGTCAAACCCTTATGTCAATGCCTTTTCCACGGAAATGCTTGCATCAAGGCTTAGCGAAGTCATGTGGGCAATGGAGCAAATTGCGTTTAAGGGTCTGGATTCAAGACTTGCGCACTACCTGCTTGAACAGGCAAGCCTTGAGGGGAATTTGCTCATTAAAACCACCCATGAGATTATCGCACGTGACCTTGGCAGTGCAAGAGAGGTGATAAGCCGCCTACTCAAATACCTTGAAAACGAGGGCATGGTGGAGCTTTCACGAAATGTGATAAAAATAATTGATTACAAAAAGCTTGCAACGCTAAGCGAGTAGGCAGTGCATATGTGCTGCCAAAATGTATGTTTCCAATATTTTAAGTATAGCATAATTAGCATAATAAATCAAAGTATAATGAGGTATAGGCTGTGTTTTATTTTTGGTTTGGCACCAAAAAACTATTGACATTTTATCACCGTTATGTTATTATAAAAGTCGCCCTAATTTAGGACATTTTTATTTGGAGAGGTGTCCGAGTGGTTTAAGGAGCTGGTCTTGAAAACCAGTGATCCTGCAAGGGACCGTGGGTTCGAATCCCACCCTCTCCGCCATAAAATTATATGCGAAATACGCTACCATGGAGAAGTACTCAAGTTGGTGACGAGGCGCCCCTGCTAAGGGCGTAGGTCGGG
>CAZLMF010000095.1:0-5891 GCA_964560565.1 uncultured Oscillospiraceae bacterium | reverse complement strand
TCGCCTTGGAATTGCTCAGCGCATCCGCCGAGCAAAGCGCATAGTAAAATAAGCATTGCAAGTTTTTTCATAAACTTCCTCCTTAATTATTCATCAACTTCATCCTCTGAAAGAAGCTTATAGATTTCATCCAACTTACTCATGATTCGATGTGTATTGGATTTGGTCGAAAACGCCCGTGAATCAACAAGTTCAATAGTCGTGCGCAAATCGTCCACCTGATTCAATAGCACAAAATTTAAAATCAAGCTTACTATAACGACAATAAGCAGAAGATATTGCGCCCATTATTTCATAAAATCACACCTTTCTTTTCACAGCAAATTACACAGGGCTTATAAACAAATGTTATATGATACCTCGCTCTTTGCTATCATTTGTTATTTGATTTGTTGTGTCACATAAATTCATAGATAACAAAATAATATTTAATTATATAACATTTCGAGTTTATAACTTCCTCTATATTATATAACCATTTAAAACTTGATTTTGTTACGTTCCGCCAGCCACATTTTCTAAGTTCTACCTTTTGCACAAATTTATCTGTTAGTTTATGGGTAAAATTACTCCCCCTTAACCCTCACCATCAGCACATACTCAAGCTCCAATGAGCTTGCCCAGGCAAGTCCATGCTTAGCTTGCAACTCATAAGTATCTACTGCACCCTGCGCAAGTGAAAAGCTTTCAGTAGGCTCCTGCCCCTCCGGGGGACACCAGGCAGCTGCGCCCGATGAGCTGCGCACTTCGAATGCGATGTTGCTCATGGTATCGGAAGCGCTCAGTGCCGACCAGTTGGATACACTATCATGCGCCACAACCTTAACAGGATTATCATCATCTGCGGTCAGCGTGAACATTAGATAAACAGTACAATCGGATTGATTCATTATCTCAAAGCTGTCAAAGCTGCTTTCGCCTGTATTAGCGTCTATGCTGCCTGTGAGAAATAGCGGAAGCGTGACATTGACTTAAAACAGTATACTTTACCCCTTGCAAAACCTCTTCCTGCCAAGGATATATAAGAGTACCGCTGCAATTATCATCACAATTACATTAATAAGCCCAACTCCACTTCGAATGCCATTACCGCTTAAAAAGGGATTAAACAGCCATGTGTCCATGAAACGCCCACCAAGCAGGCTAACTGCGCAAGGGAGCACAAATATCACAAGCCCTGCTGCCATTGCCGCAACCACATTGCGGCATAATACGGAGAGTCCAAGCATAGCAAAGGTTATTGCAATAGAGGCAAGTAAACGGATTACATACAGCAGCGCCAAATATCCCCCGATGGAAAGATGCAATGGGAAATCCGAAAGCTCTTGAATGCTCTGCAAAGGTGCAGATAACCCTGATGTTCCGTATAGTCTTAGAGTAGTGATAAGGTTTGGCAAAAATACCGCACACGCCGCTGTTATAGCAATGAGTACACACAAAACACCACGGTAGAACATAGTCTCCCTCCTGCCAAAAAGAGTGGGGGAGATTAGATTAATCGTTCCTTTAGTGTATTCCGACGCAAAAACGGGTGCAATACAGATGGTTAAAATAAGTGCAAGAATTATGCCCTGTCCCAAATCTCTGTTATAATCGCCATTTGCGGCAAACAGCTTTTTATAGCCTGTGTCATAGACAATCCAGCCTCGAATATCGTTAGTTTCTATGAGTTGCTTAATGTACTGCACCTGTTGTTTAATGCGAGTAAATGCGTTGTATGAAGCAAGCTCACTTTGAATAGGTTGCTGCATGGCATAAAAAGCACGTTCCTCGATTTCGCCGCTTTTATATTGCCCTGCAAGCTCACTTTGCTTCCTAAATATTTCGTTATACCTATCACTTTCTAAGCTAATAGCATCCAAGGTTTTTGCTGTAACAGGACCTTCCATTTGCGTGACATAAGCCTTGTAATGCTGGTCGTTTGAATCATAGGGTGCAGTGACATCATGGTAGCTATACCACTGAAAAAGAGCAAGCAGACAAAGGACTAACAACGCCTTATGAGTGATGAAAATCTTGTAGGCTTCGTGATACATTAGACTAACGGAGATTTTGCGCCCAAAGGGGTTAATCCTGCCGATAACAGCACTTATCTTGCCTGATGACCAAATAAGGTTTCGCTGTTTGCTGAAAATCCATATTGACGCTGTGCAAAAGAAGACTAAAAGTATCAACGCTACCACTAAGCTACTGAAAGCTAGATTTATTGGGTAGCCGAAAAGGTTGATGTTCAAATACTCTCTGTACAAGCCATTTGTTTGCGTGAGCGACACTAAGTTCCAGTACTTTAAGGGGCTAAAAACTGAAGTCGGCGATATGCTTGCATACAGTGCAAGCTCAATGCCACCCAGCGCTATTATTGCGCCGTAAACAAATATTATATTGCGAGCAATAACGCTAAACAATAGGATAACTGCCGCTAATACAAGCTGTGACATAACCTTGCTTATCACAAACAGCACCAAGTATTCAAGCACACTAATTTTTAGCACACTGCCCGTAAAGCCCTCCACTGATTGAATTAACCTGCTTAGGTCGCCAAGTCCGTATATAGCCGCACCTGCGATAATATTAGATATGCACAGTAGGGCAGTAATAATCGCTGTCCACAGGAATACTGCCGCTACCTTTGCGCCAAGCAATATCCCTCTGCCGTTCTTAGTCGGGCGTACTAGGGAGAGTAGTCCTTTTTCTTTCTCCTGCAAAACCAATACCGTACAAAGGATTAAAATCATCAGCACACAGAAAAGGTCGATAACACCGCTATTCGTTGCCAACAGCACCCCCTCAGAGGGATAAAAACTTAAGCTCGTACCCTTTAGATGTGCGTAGGCATCGGGGGTTTTCTGAATATTTCGGTATGCAAATGTGCCGGGCTTTGCAAAGAAGGAAACAGACAGCATCTGCTCGGCATGGCTGTCAATGTCGCTTAAAAACTGCGGATAATTTACTACACGTCCCACATCGTCTCGAGCTTTTTTGTATAGAAGCTGTTCAAAGTAAAGATAGTCGGTGTACACAGGTTCTGCGCCGTTTAGGAAATGCAACTTGACATATAAATAGGCTTTCTCTCCGAAAGTCTCAACTAAATCTACATTAATGCCCCATTCAATATAGTTGTAGACGCCGTATTCTATTGCCTTATCCTGTAAGTATGCATACTTTTCTTCATCGGGCATATTGCTGATGTCCTCCATAAGCTTTGAATAGCTTGAATAGGGGACTGAAAAGTCTTTGCTTGAATCCAAACTGATACGGTAGCTTAGAAATACAGTCAGACCGCATAAAAGTACAAGCGTTGCAACAATCCAACGCTTGCTTGCAATCTTTATAAATTCGCACCATGTAAGCCTCATCACTCATCACCAAAGTACTTCATATATACGTTTTCGAGGGTGGGAGCTACTGAATCATCAAGTATTTTAGCAAGCTCCTCCACACTGCCCTTAGCTATCAAATCCCCCTTCTTTAACAGTAGGATTTCCTTCGCAATAGTTTCAATATCCGACACAATATGCGTGGATACAATTACGATTTTATTCTCTGCTAAGTTGTGGATAAGCTCACGGATACGCACACGCTCCTTAGGGTCAAGCCCTGCGGTAGGCTCGTCAAGTATAAGTATTTTCGGGTTGCCAAGCATAGCTTGCGCAATCAATATGCGCTGCTTCATTCCGCCTGAAAAGCCGCCAAGTCTTTTGTTTCCCACATCACTAAGGTTAACCTTAGCAAGCACTCGCTCAATCTGCCGTATAGCCTTATCACGGCTAATGCCTTTAAGAGCAGCTATATAGCTTAAAAAGCGGCGCGCAGTGAAGCTGTCGTACAGCCCCTGTTGCTGGGGCATAAAGCCCAGAACAGCACGATAACGCCAGTCCAGATTTTGAACCAGCGATTTGTTGTATTCTATATACCCTCCGTCTTTATCCGGCGCCAGATTGCCAACAATTATGTTCATTAGCGTTGACTTTCCTGCGCCGTTTGGACCGAGCAGTCCGTATATGCCAGGCGTTAGCTCAGCCTCAAAGGAGTTTAAGGCGCATTTTTCGCCGTAGTGCTTACTGATTCCCGATATGGTAAGCTTCGGCGCGGTATCACTCATTCCCGTTCCCTTCCCACTCATCAATCTGGCGATTGGCTTCATCGACGATGTCGTATACCCCAGCAGCTTCGCATCTAGTGCGAAGGTCGGCTATGAATGCGTCGAAGTCAAGGATAGGGTCGTTAGGCTCTCCGTTTGATGAAACAGTCATTATCTTCTCAAGGTCGACTAATAT
Organism: uncultured Oscillospiraceae bacterium; assembly: GCA_964560565.1. Classification (GTDB taxonomy): domain Bacteria; phylum Bacillota; class Clostridia; order Oscillospirales; family Ruminococcaceae; genus CAZLMF01. The sequence goes on along the minus strand of CAZLMF010000095.1, from coordinate 1,614 downwards.
TTCATCAATTTCAAGGGCTTTTCCATTCACCGCTGTTGCGTCAAAGCGAAATCCGCTAAATAAGTCAGGCTCCGCGCTTTCTACCTTTTCGGCAGCCCTATCAGCCTTATTAACGTTATCGTAAACTTGCGGTAAAGTTATAAGCGGGTTTGAAATAAAGGTCGACAAAAGGTCTGCCATTACATTCGCCTTGCCATCAACGACTTCATAGTCCTCTCCCTCTATTCCGTATGCAATTACATTAGCAATATCAGGGTTGGTGTTGAGTTGAACCAAGATTTCAAAAGCACCGTCTTTGTTTTCAGAAGAAACGGATATACCCACTCCTGCACTAGTCGTCCATATGTCATTGCCCTTAATACCGCCGATTTTAACAAGGGGGAATGGATTGCCGTCCTTATCCTTATAATACATACTTACAAAATCATCATACCCGTAAGTACCCATACTTATCGCAAGCAGTTCATCACTGCTTCTGTTGCTTAATGCTTCAGTGTTGCTTCGGTAAAACTTACCTAGTTGCGAGATTTGATTAAGGGTTCTCAGACGGTTAATATAATCCTCGTCATCAAGCATAAAGAAAGCCTTTCCGCCGCTTCTTTTTATTGCTACGCCTGCAGATACGGGAATGATCTCATATGACGGGTACTCAGTATCGCCCATATACAAAACTAAATCTTGGTTTTGCTCGCCGTCAGCAATAGTCTTAAAGACATCCGCCATTTCCCATAATTGCTTATCCGCAAGGCTGCTTGGGTCAACATTATATTTATCGAGCAGATTCTCATTCATATACAGCTGAAAACCGTAATTAAAGCAAAACCCGAAGCCCATCGCATAGACTTCACCATTTAACTTCATTGCGTCCCAAACCTTTTGAGGGTAGGATGAATATAGCTCTTGCCCCTTTTCGCCCGTTAGATACCCAGTCAAAGGCTCAAGCATATTGTCCTCAGTGAAAATTTGATATGCACTTTTTACGTCACCATAAAAGCCATGATCTGCATAAATTAAGTCAATCTTACTACCGTTATTAATTCGTTGCTTTATATCTTCAACATACTTAATGGTAAAATTAGAGGAATCCTTATAATCCATAGGGATTGAGACGGGTACAAGAATATATTCAGAGCCAGATTCTACAAGAAGCTTATTAATATAATTAGTATTTCGCTCAAATTGTGTGGATATAAGACGTTGCGAAATCGCCATATAAATAGGCGTTTTGTCGGGATATGAGGATATTATATCAATTTGAGAGGATTCCTGTTTGGATTCCTCTTGACTTTGAAATATTTGCTCACTTTCTTTAGATTGAGGCTCGGAGGACTCGGATATGTCCGTATTGCAGCCGCTTGTCATCATCAGCGTTAATGCCAATAGGCAAGAAAATAATCTTTTTTTCATTTTAGTTTTTCACACTTCCATTTTAATAAATTGCGCCATCATAAGTCGCAATAAAATTCATCTCACTCTTGAGATAATCCGTTTTCTTTATTTTTGCAATATAATCTTTCTGTAAATTTGGCTCGCTTATATCAACAACACGGACAATATACATATCCTTGTATGAGCTTAAAATGCTGGTGCTAAGCGAATAACCAGAGCGAAACT
>CAZLMF010000094.1:1407-5940 GCA_964560565.1 uncultured Oscillospiraceae bacterium | reverse complement strand
GAGAAGTTGAGGTTTGTTTTTGCACATTCCTCATCCATACGCTCACGCATTCTGCCGACTATCTTTAGCCCTAAATCCCTTGCACGTTGGCTTTCGCCATGGTGCTCGCCTATGAGTGCCTTTAAGCACTCAGCAAGCCCGATAAAGCCCATGGTAAGTGTACCGTGCTTTAGTACCTCGCCAACTGTATCGTCAGGCCCTAGCTTTTCGGAATCAAGCCATATTCCCTGCCCCATCAAGAATGGGTAATTGCGAACCTTCTTTTGAGCTTGTATTCTAAAGCGATGCATAAGCTGCTCAACGACAAGATTCATAATATTCTCAAGGGAATTAAAGAATGCATCTACATCGCCATGAGCCTCAATGCCAAGCCTTGGTAGGTTTACTGAGGTGAAGCTTAGGTTTCCTCTGCCTTCGACTACTTCCTTGGTTTTATCAAAGCAATTTGCCATTACCCTTGTACGGCAACCCATGTAAGCTACCTCGGAATTGTAGTCACCCTTCTTGTAATATGGTAAGTTAAATGGAGCATCTATGAATGAGAAGTTTGGATAAAGCCTTTTCGCCGATACACGGCACGCAAGCCTAAATAAATCGTAGTTAGGGTCACCTGGGTTGTAGTTTATGCCCTCTTTGACCTTGAAGATATGAATTGGGAAAATGGGAGTTTCGCCATTCCCAAGCCCTGCTTGGTTTGCAAGCAAGGTGTTCTCTATTACCATTCTACCCTCAAGTGAGGTGTCAAGTCCGTAGTTGATTGAGCTAAAGGGCGTTTGAGCGCCCGCACGAGAGTTCATGGTGTTGAGGTTATGCACCATAGCCTCCATGGCTTGGTATGTGGCACGGTTGGTTTCGCTATGAGCAGTTTTAGCCGCAAAACGCTGTACCTTTTTCATGGTTTTCTCGTCACCATACTCAAGTAAAAGCTCAAGTTCGTGCTCCTGATAACCGTTATCGTTGCCTAGAGTAGGATAAACGCTATGCTTTTCATAAACCTTTTTGGTTATTTCCTTGGAAATAGGTTCACCTTCGCTTATATCTGCAAGCAGTTCAAGCCCACGAGCTATGTTCTGGTTATAGCGACGCTTGTAGGTCTTTTTAACGCCATCAGCCATTGCATACTCAAAGTTCGGAATGGACTGACCGCCATGCTGGTCATTTTGGTTAGACTGAATAGCAATACAGGCAAGTGCCGAATAGCTAGCAATATCGTTAGGTTCACGCAAAAAACCATGCCCTGTTGAAAAGCCATCCTTGAAAAGCTTGATAAGATCAATCTGACAGCAGGTGGTGGTAAGTGTCAAGAAGTCCAGGTCGTGAATATGAATATCGCCGTCAGCATGTGCCTTTGCATGAACAGGGTCAAGCACATACATTTCATAGAACTGCCTTGCACCCTCCGAGCCATACTTAAGCATTGTGCCCATTGCGGTATCGCCGTCAACGTTGGCATTCTCACGCTTGATGTCGCTGTCCTTAGCGGACTTAAACGTTAAGTCCTCATATACATGCATAAGCCTTGAATCCATCTCACGGATACGGGTGCGGTCATTACGGTACAGTATATATGCCTTGGCAGTTTTAACATGACCATTGTCCACCAAAATCTTCTCTACCGCATCTTGAATTTCCTCAACAGATGGAGCGCTGGTTTCTAAATTCTTTTCGATGTAGTTGCAGACAATCTCGGCAAGCTCCATAGCTTCATTGTAGTCATTTCCTCCAACTGATTGTGCTGCCTTAAAAATAGCATTAGCAATCTTCTCTATATTAAAGGGAACTTGCCTGCCATCTCTTTTAATTATTTTTGTAATCATTGATATATCCTCCGTCTATGCCCTAGCTCAAAAGGCATTTCTGTTTTTTGTATGCATTTCTCCTTGAGAAAGAAAAAACACAATATCTTGTGTTCAAGCTTGTATATTTATCATTATAATGTGTTTAATATTCATTGTCAACCATTTCTTAAAAAAACAATGTATATGTTATTTGAGGTTTTTTGTGCAATTTTTACACTTGTAAAGCTTATGCGCTTTACAAAGTATTTTATCTTTACAGTTAATTAGCAAGATCAGGCTTCTTTATTTCTATGTAAACATAATCCCTTTACAATAGTAAATCCCGCTTTACAGCGGGATTTTGTAGTAATTTTACGACACAGTTTCCATTGCATTTGCGAGCAATATCATCAGTAGAACAACATTAAAGATAACTGACATTGCCATGTAGGTAAGCTTTGTATATTTTCTTTTAAGCTTTTGAGCAAAGATTCCTATCAATAAGCATGATACTATTGCAGCGGTAACATTGATGGTCATCCATATTGTAATGCGGTCAAAGGGAAGGACTTTTTCAATGTATTTTGAAGTCCACGCTAACAATGCATTTGTCGCAGGAAGTAGTGCAAGTGGAAGAGTCGCAAGTGCATAGCTTTTGCGCTGTGTACGCATATACATTATAGCGATTGCAATAATTATACCCGTTATTGCCAAGCTTTCAAAAAACAATTGTCATCACCGCCTATGAAAAATAATCTAAAATAATTTTACGAGCATTATCATTGTCAGAACTGACAACCAAACAAGCATAGCTGCCATAAGACTCAACAATGCAGTCGTCAATTTTTTTATGCTCTTCAGGTCTATAATCAGTAAACGCAGCGCTAAGAGCATCTACACGTTTACTTATTGCTTCCTCTAAAGCAGGCATATCGGAAACATCCTTTAGCTTGAACACTGCAACTTCATCAGGGAAACCAGCGGAGCCACATATGCTTACTGAATAGCTTTCAATAATATCTAAGGGCACTTCGTAAAAAAAGTCAAGTCTTTCGGCGTCAAGCAAAGACATATCAGGGAACTCAATAGCATCTAAAACAGCGCCGGAAACTGCTGAAACTTCAACTTCATCAACTTTGTCTACTATGTCGCTTACGTTGCTTAGGTCATTATCACTGTTTTCACTTGTGGTTTCAATTTTGGAACTATCACTACTGGTATTGTTCAAATTATTGCAAGCTGAAAACGCCAGCGCAAGTATTGCAACAATTCCTACGCATAAAATCTTCTTTAGCATGTATGTCCCCCTCAAGTTTTATGTTATTAGTTAGCTGATTGTTCAATAACATATTTCAGCATTAAATCATAGGTTGCGCCCTTAAAATGCATTCCGTCGCCTTCAACGTATTCCGATTTAATATTGCCACTATCGTCCTTAAGGATTGAGTTGAAATCGATATAATCCACACCCAACTCATTTGCCATTTCTTTTAACTTTGAGTTGTAGCTGTCAACATCAGAGTTAACTATCGGCGAGGGTTCAAATTCCCAACTTGCCGAAACAGGAGGGATTGATATAATGTGTATATCACATTCCGGGTCAGCGGTTAGTACATCGGCGACAAAGGTACGGTAATTCTCCACCATGTAGTCTAGTGATAGCCACGCAATGCCGTTTGAACCAATCATTATATATACCTTTTTAGGTTGAATTCGCTCAACTGCATCTAAGATAGTAATATCTCCATAATCAGCTGTTGCAATCTTTGAGGTGTTAATTTTGCTAATATTCATGCCCTGTGCGGCAAGCACCTTATGAACGTCAAGCTTACCATAGCTAGATAAACCGTATGTGATTGAGTCACCAACAAATACTGCATCATCAAAAAAGGACAAATCAACCACTGGATCTGGTACAGAAGAGGTAGATGAAGTATCCTCAGAGGATGGTGCTGCTGAGGTTGATGATGTGTTTGTTGTTTCCGATGTAGTTGTTGTAGTTTGAGTCGTTGAAGTAGTATCCTGTGAGGAGGTTGTATTTTGCTCAGATGGCATGCTTATAATATCCGTTCCCTCATCCGTTATTGTTTTAATAATCATAACCGTAATTACAATAAGCACTGATAAAATCATAATCCCAAGAAGGACTTGAACTGAACGACCTAGCTCGCCTTTGTTTCTATTATTATTACTTCCCATAAAAAGCCCACCATATACATATTATTTTACTTACATTGTACTACATATTGATAATTTATACAAGACAAATAAGCACTAATAAATTTGTTGAACTTTACTAAAGTGTGCTTTTTCACTTGCTTGTCAGATGTCAACATCCCCTATTGTTACTTGTATAAAATAAGTATTGTCATGTTTGGTCTACGTAATTCCATTTACCGTTATTTGTGCTGAGTAAAACTATTATACTACTAAATTTTAACCATATCAAGAGCTGCAACTAATCTGTCATAAATAAATCCAATTTGTAACCAATTAGACAATATACAGAGATTAGCTCATATGTGAAAGTAGCGAATGTTTTTCTTTGCATATACGCTAAGTGTGGTGTATACTAATAACACAAAGCAACATAGGAGGCAGACATGTCAAACGAAAACTGGAACTACTCCGTAGGTGGCGTAGTTTTAAAAGATGATAAAATCCTATTGGTGCGCCACACTTATGGCAGCGCAAAGGATAAATTGCTTATTCCGGGAGGCTATTTGCAAATAGACGAAATGCCCGAGCAAGCCGC
>CAZLMF010000094.1:0-1307 GCA_964560565.1 uncultured Oscillospiraceae bacterium | reverse complement strand
TGCGGTAATAAATAATGCCTCTGTACTTGAATATAACGACTACTGTTCAAGCAATTTTAGCCCTGAAAATTATGCCCTGTTTGGCATGAAATAAATACAGAAAAGAGGCATATAAATGAGTGCAAAAACAATAAGCGAATCAAAGTCAATTATATCGGATGTAATGCTCCCAAACCAAGCAAATCCTGCTGGGAATGTCCATGGCGGAGAGATAATGAAAATCATGGATACCTGCGGAAGCGTCAGTGCAATGCGCCACGCTAAAAGCAACGTTGTAACCGTTCGAGTTGATGAACTTGAGTTTTATCACCCGATATATGTCGGTCAACTTGTAGTGTGCGAGGCGGAGCTTGTATTTGTCGGGCGCACTTCAATGGAAGTCCGTGTGACTGTTAAGGTTGAGGATATGCTTTGTGAGTGCGAGCAGACCACCGCACTTGCGGCATACTTTACTTTTGTCGCACTGGATGATAACGGGGACACCTGCGAAGTCCCCCGTATTATCACTGAAAGCGATGATGAGCGCAAAGCCTTTGAAATGGGCAGGCAGCGCTACCTCGCACATAAAAATAAGCGCAGCTAAGCGCTTTCAGTATCCTTTTTAAGCTCCTCGCCTGTGTTGGTGGGGAGCTTTTTGCTTTTAGGCGGATTAATAAGTCTATTAACCACAAGAGATATTATGATACCTAGGGCTGTTTCTCCTATACGCATAAGTGCAAACTTAAGGGAGCCATCTTGATGATTTAGCACAATTGAAAGTAGTACAATACACGAAGCTGAAGCTGCGGCCTGCCGTTTTATTATATTACATACATACAGCGAAACCATCACGCAAAGAACAATGCAAAGCTGATACAAAAGCTCCGATTCAACGCCCTTTGCAGAATATATCAGTATAATACCCACTACGCCGCCAACTGCAGTTCCGATAAGGCGGTTCAGCCCAAACTTAGCGGAGTTTTCAACTGTATCCTGCATGGATAATACCGCAGCAATGCATGCATAAAAAGGGGGCGATTGATTAAGCAGGCTTGCTAGCACCATGCAGATAAGCACTGCGATAGCTGTTTTAGCAATTCGCATGCCAACTCCGTATTTCTTATAAAAGCCCTTAAAGCTGCTTGTATTTTTAGGCGAATCTGTGTTCATTTCTAACCCCCTATGAGAATTTTAACACTTACTCTACACTTTTTAGCGCAGATGCCATGTCGATTTTTTTGAGCTTAAAGTGAACGAAGATATTTACTAGAAAAGCAAAGACAAAGGTGATAGCAACAGACAGCACATAGCTTAAAATGCTTATCTTT
>CAZLMF010000093.1:0-5962 GCA_964560565.1 uncultured Oscillospiraceae bacterium | reverse complement strand
TAATCGTAAAGCATAGACACAAAAAAATGGAGGTTTATTGAATGGATTTTATAGGCAATTTTGTCTTAACACTAGCGTCGTCAGAGGCAGGCGTTACTAGTGCAACCGATGTAGCACAACAAGGCGATCTTACAACGATGCTGCTTACTACAATCTTACCCTTTGGAATTATGATAGGACTACTTTATCTTGTTATGATTCGTCCGCAAAAAAAGAAGGATAAGCAGGCTCAAGCTATGCGTGATAACGTTCATGTAGGCGATGAGGTTATAACAAACGGCGGTATTATCGGTCGTGTTGTAAGCGTTAAGGAAGATACAATTGTAATTGAGACAGGTTCTGACCGCAGCAAGGTGCGCATTAAGAAGTGGGCAATTGCAAGCAACGAAACAATACATGACGAAGATATAGTCTAAAGCGGACACCCCATGCATAAAATGTAGTGATAAATGGTCGCTACATTTTAGTGGGGGGCAGGGAAATGAGAAACAGGTCGCAGAGTGAGAATTCAAGGATTACAATGCTAAAGCTTATCATTATATCAAGTGCAGTGGGGTTAATTTGCTTACTAGCACTATTGCTATTATTTGCGATACTGATGACTTTTGTGGACGTTCCATCGGCACTCGTTGGATTTATTTCTGCGGTGCTCCTTTGCATAAGTGCGCTTATTTCTGGCATATTTGCAGGCAGGCTTAGACGCATTAAGGGAATAGCCACCGGAATTGTTTGTGGGTTGTTTCTTTTTGCTGTTTGCTTTATTATCGGGCTGTTCTTTGGCAATGGGATAACTGCTGCCTTTGTTCCCAAGCTTATAATGACAGTTACAGCCGCCGCAATCGGCGGAGTAATAGGAGTAAATATGCGCAGCAGAGGTTGATTTTCTCATGTGCGTGTGATATAATTAGCAAAAGTGAATAACATGATTATTATGGAGGATTTACGATGAAGCATATTAAGACATTAAACAGTGCAAACCTTAAAAAGACAGTAGCAAAGGGCGGCTGCGGCAAGTGCCAAGCATCCTGCCAGTCAGCTTGCAAGACCAGCTGCACAGTTGCAAACCAAAAGTGTGAAAAAGGGCGTTAAGCCTTTTTTTATTGCTAAAATTTTATCTCAGAGAACGAAGGAAAATACTTATGATACATAAATATCAGCAAAACGGATACAACATTGTGCTTGACGTTGAAAGCGGAGGCGTCCATGTTGTGGATAAGCTTACCTATGAGCTTTTAGACCATATTGAGCCACCACTTTCACCAAAGTGCCCTGAAAAAGCTAAGTTAGCTTTACTCGGGCTCTACACCGCTGAGGAAATAGACAGCAGTTACGAGGAGCTTTACGAGCTTTATGAGCAGGGGATACTATTTTCGATTGACGATTACAGGCAGTTTGCGGAGAATATGGCACCAAGCCCTGTCAAAGCGATGTGCCTACATATTGCCCATGACTGCAATTTGCGCTGTGAATACTGCTTTGCATCCACAGGGGATTTTGGCAAGGGCAGAAAGCTTATGGATTTTGACACAGGCAAGCGTGCGATTGATTTCCTCCTTGAAAACTCAGGGGATAGGACAAACTTAGAGCTTGATTTCTTTGGCGGCGAGCCGCTGATGAACTTTGACGTGGTGCGTCAAATAGTTGAGTATGCACGTTCAAGGGAGCAAGAGTACGGCAAGCGTTTTCGCTTTACAATTACCACGAACGGTGTATTGATTGATAAGGATAAAATTGACTTCATCAATCGTGAGATGTCAAATGTCGTGCTTTCCATTGACGGGCGAAAAGAAGTAAATGACCGTATGCGCAAGCACCGCAATGGAAGCGGCAGCTACGACACGATAGTCGAGCGATATGTCGAGCTTTGCAAGGCGCGTGATTTTCAGGACTACTACGTCAGAGGCACATTTACAGGGTACAACCTTGACTTCACTAAAGATGTAATGCATTTATATGATTTGGGCTTTGACCAGATTTCAGTTGAGCCTGCGGTAACAGAGCAAACTTTGCCCTATGCAATAACAGAGGAGGATTTACCTACGGTGTTTGCCGAGTATGAAAGGCTTGCACTGGAGCTACTCAAGCTCGAGCGCAAGAGAGCTGAAACCGGCGAAGGCAAGTACCTTAACTTCTTCCACTTCATGCTTGACCTTGACCAAGGGCCATGTGCAATTAAGCGTCTGCGTGGTTGCGGATGTGGTAATGAGTATGTTGCCATTACCCCAGATGGGGATATTTATCCCTGCCATCAGTTTGTGGGGCTAGAGGATTGGAAAATGGGCAACCTTTTCGACAAAAGCTTTGATTTGCAGCGCAAGGAATATTTTGCTAAGGCAAATATTTATACTAAGCAGGACTGTTCAACCTGTTGGGCAAAGTTTTATTGCAGCGGTGGATGTAATGCTAACAACCTTATCTATGCGGGCGATGTGCTAAAGCCTCACAAGCTTGCTTGTGAAATGCAGAAAAAGCGCCTTGAATGCGCTATTATGGTGAAGGCTGCACAGGCCGATATGGAGTAAGGCGGAAAATATATTAACATTAAAACGGCGCTATTAAGTGCCGTTTTTTGCGTATTATAACACGTTTATCATTGTTATTTTTCCAAGCTTTCAAAGTGTTCTCACATATTTTTCACAGTTGTGGATTATATTATTATCAAGCAAGAAAAATAAGCGAAACACAAAGGAGGATATAAAATGTATAACTATTATGATTCAAATAATTATGACAATTCGAATAATTCAAATCAACCTATAAATATGGGATTTGAGCCTCGACCACCTAAGAAAAAAAGAGGGAGAATAATTGTAGCAACTGCGTTGGCTTGTGCGTTTATTGTGTCCGCAGTGGGCTTTGGCACATTTGCGCTAAAGGATTTGTACTTGCAAGGTGCGCTGGATACCAATTCGACTGCTCAATCACAGGGAAATGCCGACAATAACAATAAAGCGATTGCGCTGGTCTCAAGACCTGAGACTTCATCAGAGATATCGCTGGATGGGCCGTACTCAATTCAGCAGATAGCACAGCTTATCACCCCTTCAGTTGTCGGAATTGAAACAATGGCAAATGCAGGCATTAAGGGCATGCAAACTCTAGGACAAGGCTCAGGCATAATAATGACGGAGGATGGTTATATCGTCACAAACGCCCATGTAATTAACGGTTCAACCCAAATTATTGTTATACTTAATGATGAAACTGAATATGAGGCGACAATAGTAGGTTCAGACAGCAAGACTGATCTTGCGGTTCTAAAGATCGATGCAAAGGGATTGCCCTATGCTGAGTTTGGGGATTCCTCACAAGCACAGGTAGGCGAGGAGGTAGTTGCCATAGGTAACGCTGCAGGACTTGCAAATACAGTCACAAACGGCATTATCTCCGCTCTTGACCGTGATGTTTACTCAGAGACAAGCTATGCGCTAAAATGCATACAGACAAACGCCGCAATAAACCCCGGCAACTCAGGCGGTGCGCTGATAAATATGTACGGTCAGGTAATAGGAATTAACTCCGCAAAGCTTGTTTCCACGAACTATGAGGGACTCGGGTTTGCAATAGCAATAAGCGAGGCGGAGCCTGTAATTAACGAGCTTATCAAGAATGGCTATGTAGCAGGTAGGGTGAGAATTGGCATTGGCTATGATGTGATTTCAGCGCTTACTGCGCAAATGTACAATGCCGAGGAAGGCATATATGTAATGCGGATTGACGATACTGCGCCTGTTGCCGAAAGCGGTTTGGAAGTTTACGACATTATCACCTATATGAATGGTGTAAGGACTCTTGATGGCAATGATGTAAGTGAAGTATTAGTGGGGCTGTCCGCCGGCGACACGCTAAAATGTACGGTTTTCCGAATGAATCAAAATGGGAATTCTGAAACAGTTGAAATAAATATTACCCTCACCGAGGAAAAGGGCACAGATTGGCTTAATAACTGATAATTTTTTGGGTTTTCCTTTCCTATACTTCAAAGCAAGCAGTTGCGTTTTTTAGCGCAACTGCTTGTTTTGATTATCGGTGTATGATATAATAATATAGAAACTTAGGGTTTCGACACGCAGCTTTTGAAGCTTATAAATGGTTTACACAAAAACTATATATGGAGTGAGAAAAAATGGCAGGTTTTAGTTTTGTAACAAATGATGGAAAAAAGTCATCAAGTGATGAAAAGAAAGTATCCGGTAAGGTTATTTTGGGCATTGTTATTGCAGTGCTGCTGATAATTGCTGTAGGCTCATGCTTTAAGGTGGTAAGTGAGGGCTATGTCGGCGTAAAGTACCGCTTTGGGAAAATAGTTCAAGACGATATGCAAGCAGGGCTTAACTTCATGATACCTTTTGCTGAGGAAATAATTCAAGTTGACGTGCGTGAGCAGATTTATACCGTTGACACTGACGCATATACAAGCGACACTCAGACAGTTGAGAACTTGCGCGTGAAGCTTAACTATTACTATGACCGCGCGAAGCTTTCGAACCTTGTTCGTACTGTCGGTATTTACAATGTTGAAGCAAGATATATTATCCCACAGGTGCAATCAATAGTTAAAAACGAGATTGGTCAATACCGTGCGGAGAACTTAATCAACAATCGTTCAGTTGTTCAGAATTCCATTGGCGAAAAGTTAAAGGAAAGGCTTGAGCCTAACGGAATTATTGTTGCAAGCTTTGCAATTGAGAATATTGACTTCGAGAGCGGCTTTGAGGAAGCAGTTCGTGCGAAGGTTGTAGCTGAGCAGGATGCGCTTAAAATGCAGAATAAGACCAAGGAGCGCGAGGAAGAAGCTAAGCAGGTAGTTATTGCCGCACAGGCGGATGCAGATGCCGCTAAGCTAAAGGCAGATGCAGATGCATACACAATTGAAGCAGTGCAAAAGCAGCTTAATTCCAGCCCTCAGTACCTTGAGTATGTCAAGCTACAAAGATGGAACGGAATCTTGCCACAGGCTATAGGCGAGACTATAAACCCGTTTATCGTGCTTGATGACAACAAGTCAGCTAATATCACAGAGTAAATTTAAGGAGCAATCATGCCAAACAAGTCGAATTACCACCAACTAAAGAAACAAGCGCTAGAGAGATACTTTCGCAAGCTAAATGCCGAGCAACGTGAGGCGGTGTTCACAGTCCGTGGACCTGTCCTCATTTTGGCAGGAGCAGGCAGCGGCAAAACCACCGTCATTATCAACCGAATTGCAAATATGATTAACTTTGGTAATGCTTATTTCAGCGATTTAGTACCGGAGCATATTATGCCCGAGGATTTAGCTTTTCTAAAGGGCTATGCAGACGGGAAGGTGCATGATGTTGAGACACTTAGATACAACATTGCAATTGAGCAGATAAAGCCTTGGAGTGTTCTTGCCATTACCTTTACCAACAAGGCGGCAAATGAGCTAAGGGAGCGCTTGAGCGCAATGCTCGGTGAGCAGGGGAAGGATATAACCGCGGCGACCTTCCACTCGGTTTGCGTGCGAATACTACGCAGAGAGATTGAAGCGCTTGGCTACACACGCAGCTTTGCGATTTATGATTCCGACGATAGTCAGCGAATGATTAAGGATGCAATGGCAAGGCTTAATATATCGGAAAAGATGTTCCCTGCAAAAGCTGTGCAAAACGAAATTTCCCACGCTAAGGACAGCTTAATTGACCCTGCAAGCTATAAGCAGGATGCAGCTTCAGATTACAGGCTTGGCGAGATTGCAAAGATATATACGGAGTACCAGAAGTCCCTAAAAAGTGCCAACGCACTTGATTTTGACGATATAATTATGTTGACGGTGCTCTTATTTGAGAAGTTCCCCGATGTGCTTGAGCATTACCGCAACCTCTACAAGTACATTCTTGTAGACGAGTATCAGGACACAAACCATGCCCAATATAAGCTTGTCAGATTGCTTGCGGAAAAGCATAAGAATCTATGCGTAGTAGGCGATGATGACCAGAGT
>CAZLMF010000092.1:0-6119 GCA_964560565.1 uncultured Oscillospiraceae bacterium | reverse complement strand
TCCCGTCACGCGTAGAGTTTTCCCGCAGGAAAATCCTGCGTGTAAGGGTGCGGCTAAGGGGGATCCAAAGGGGGATAAAATCCCCCTTTGATGAACCTTTTGGTAGCTGCTTGAAACAAGCTTAACAAGCTGGTGCTAGCGGATAGTTTTTGGCTCAAAGAATTTTAATCGGTACGCCATTATTTAAACAAAGAAGTGCCACACAAAAAAACCAGTAGCTGCTTAATTTTAAGCAGCTACGAAAATTATTATTAAAACAATGACAACTGCTCTGGAGGAGCAAAGTCCTTTGCAAGCGCCCCTGCGGCAGGAATCGTCTTTGTGCGATACCTTGCAGGGTCTGTCAGCAGCTCCTGTGTAAGAGGATAAACCCCCTCAAGGAAATGATTTTTCTTGAGAGTCATTACCTGCACACCTTGCGTGTCACGAGTAGCTTTTGGCAATAGCATTGCACTTGAAAATACCAACATTCTACCGGCGGTTGAAAGCAATGCAAACTCCATATCCTCCGCAATAGCAGCAAACTTCACAGCCTTTGCCTTGCTCGAATATGCAGAGGTAAGCTTTTTGCGGCGAGTTTTCGTTTCATAGAGGTTAATTGCTACCTTACCCACCTTGCCGTTATCATAAAAGACAAGCAAGGTTTCCGAAAAGTCAAGGGTATAGATACAAGCAATTACGTTTTCACCCTCATCAAACCCAAGCTTAGCAGGGATATACTCCCCTAAAATGCTTGCCTTGCCGTCTTCAAAGTCGCAAACTCTAGCCTTGTAAACCTGCGCCATATCAGTGAAGAACAGCAGTTCATGCAAATTCGTAACAAGGGCAGTGGTTTCAATAACGTCACCGTCTTTAAGTTTTTGTTCACCCGACATTCGCAGGGATTGCGGCGTAATTTTCTTAAAGTACCCCTCCTTTGAGAATAAAATATGGACAGGGTAGTCAGGTATTTCCTCCTCGAATGCTGTTTCCTCCTCAAGCTCACCCTCATAGATAAAGCGTGAACGGCGAGGCTTTGAGTACTTTTTCACAACATTGCGAAGTTCATCTACAATAATAGAGCGCACTTTGCGCCTATCAGAGAGAATTGCCGCAAGCTCAGAAATGGAAGCTTGTAGCTGTTCAACATCACTAATGCGCTTAAGTATATACTCCCGATTTAGGTGGCGCAGCTTGATTTCTGCCACATATTCCGCCTGCACCTCGTCAATGCCAAAGCCTATCATTAGATTAGGAACAACCTCGGATTCCTCATCAGTTTTACGGACTATTTCAACCGCTTTATCAATATCAAGCAGTATCTTTTGCAGTCCCAGCAGCAAATGTAAACGCTCACGCTTTTTCTTTAGGTCAAATGCCACTCTCCTGCGGACGCATTCTGTGCGAAATGCAATCCACTCAAGCAAAATTTCACGAACACCAAGCACTTTCGGAGTACCTGCAATCAAAACATTGAAGTTGCAGTAAAAGGAATCCTGCAATGGAGTTGCCTTAAATAGTCTTTGCATTAGCTTCTCCGAATCCACGCCACGCTTTAAGTCAAGGGTAAGCTTTAGTCCGGAAAGGTCGGTTTCATCACGCAAATCAGATATTTCTCGAATTTTCCCTGCTTTGACAAGGTCGATAATCTTATCTATAATTGCCTCAACGGTCGTGGTAGGTGGGATTTCTGTAATCTCAATGCAGTTGTTTGCCTTATCATATTTCCAGTCTGCACGCACCTTTACAGTGCCGCGTCCTGTGTTATAAATGGTTTCAAGCTCCGCTTCGTCGTACAGGATAAAACCTCCCCCTGGGAAGTCAGGCCCTCGCAAGGTGGAGATTATATCGTGGTTTTCGTCCTTTATAAGAGAGATTGTGGTTTCACAAAGTTCATCTAGGTTAAAAGGGCAGATATTGCTTGCCATTGAAACCGCAATACCGACATTAGAATTAAGTAAAACAGTGGGGAATGATGTAGGGAACAGCGTCGGTTCCATCATTGTGTTGTCATAGTTTGGGACAAAGTCCACAGTGTCCATATCAATATCGCCAAAGAGCTCAGCACAAATTGCCTCAAGCTTTGCTTCTGTATAACGAGGGGCAGCACATGACATATCCCTGCTGTACGCCTTGCCGAAGTTGCCCTTTGAGTCCACATAGGCATAAAGCAGCGCTTCATTGCCCCTTGTCATACGCACCATAGTATCGTAAATTGCAAGGTCGCCGTGGGGGTGCAGCTTCATAGTTTGCCCAACGATATTAGCGGATTTTGTGCGGTCGCCGTTTAGCAGCCCCATTTTATACATTGTATAAAGCAGCTTTCGGTGGGATGGCTTAAACCCGTCAATCTCGGGCAATGCACGGGACACTATTACGCTCATTGCATAGGGCATAAAGTTCTTGCGTAGTGTCTCGACTATTCCCTCATTTTCAACAATCCCTGCCCCCTCGATATAAGCATCGGGGGGTAGAGATTTCTTTACTTCATTGGTTTGTTTTTTTCTTGCCATATATTATCCTCATTCATGTTAGTAGTTGTGGCTAGGAATTAAGAAATATCAGCCACATCAAGGTAGTTAGCGCCGTTTTCGGCTATATAATCCTTGCGCCCTTGCAAATCATTGCCAAGCAAAACATCAAAGGTATACTGTGTTTCCTCTACATCGGAGGGAGTAACCCTTATAAGCCTTCTGGTGGCAGGGTCCATTGTGGTAAGCGCCATCATTTCCGCCTCGTTTTCACCAAGTCCTTTTGAGCGCTGTATTTTATACTTTCCTCCGTCAAAGCTGTCTAGTATCCTTGTCTTTTCATCTTCAGTATAGGCAAAGTAGGTTTTTGAGCCCTTTGTAATCTCATATAGAGGAGATTCTGCAATGTACACGAATCCCTCTTTAATAAGAGTGGGAGCAAGCCTATAAATCAAGGTAAGTATCAGCGTGCGGATATGAAAGCCGTCAACGTCGGCATCGGTGCAAATTATGACCTTTGACCAGCGTAAGTTGTTCAAGTCAAAGGTTGAAAACTCCTTATTTGCCTTGCTTGTGACCTCAACTCCACAGCCTAGCACCTTTAGAATGTCCACGATGATTTCATTCTTGAAAATCTTATCGTAGGTTGCGTTTAAGCAGTTGAGGATTTTCCCTCGAACGGGGATAATCGCTTGAAACTCCGCCTGCCTTGCCATTTTGCAAGAGCCAAGGGCGGAATCGCCCTCCACGATAAAGATTTCACGCCTTGTGATGTCCTTAGTGCGGCAGTCAACGAATTTTTGCACACGATTTGATAGGTCAATAGTGCCTGCAAGCTTTTTCTTTAGGTTAAGGCGGGTTTTTTCTGCATCCTCACGGGAACGCTTATTTATAAGTACTTGTTCGGCAATGCGAATAGCCTCATCGGGGTTTTCAACAAAGTAAACCTCCAAACTATGCTTTAGCCACTCGGTCATTGCATCATAGATGAACTTGTTTGTAATTGCCTTTTTAGTTTGATTTTCGTAGCTTGTTTGAGTAGAAAAGCTCGAAGAAATAATAACCAAGCAGTCCTCGACATCGGCAAAGGTAATCTTACTCTCATTTTTAAGGTACTTATTATTTTGCTTTAGGTAGCTGTCAATTTGAGAAACAAAAGATTGCCTTACTGCACGCTCAGGGGAGCCTCCATGCTCAAGGAAGCTTGAGTTATGATAAAATTCTGCAAACTTTACTCGGTTAGAAAAGGTCACCGCAACAGATAGCTTGACCTTATATTCGGGCTTGTCCGCTCTATCTTTACCCCTGCGCTCACATTGCCAAGACTGGGGGGTCGTAAGGCTATGCTCGCCTACAATTTCAGAAAGGTAATCGGTAATTCCGTTTTCGTAGAAATACTCGATTTCCTCAAAGCGACCAGTTTCATCGTCCTGCCAGCGAAGTAGGAAGGTCACCCCTGGGTTTACAACTGCTTGTCTTTTTAGAGTAATCTCATAATACTCACGGGGAACAGCAATATCAGTGAAGACATCAAGGTCGGGCCTCCAGCGCAGGCGTGTGCCTGTTTTACGGCGTGAGCAAGGAGTTTTCTCGAAGCCCTCTCCCTTGGTGACGGTGTTGTATCCCTTTTCAAAGCGCAGTTTATAGCTAAAATCACCGTTGTGAATTTCAGCGTCCATGTACTCGCTTGCAAACTGTGTAGCACAAAGTCCAAGTCCGTTTAGCCCCAAGGAGTATTCGTAGCTTTCGCCCTCGTTGTTATTGTACTTACCACCTGCGTATAGGGTGCAGAAAACAAGCTCCCAGTTATACTTTTCCTCGGTTTTATTGTAGTCAACAGGGATGCCCCTTGCAAAGTCCTCCACCTCAATGCTGTGGTCACGAAAGCGAGTGACTACTATTTTATTACCATGCCCTTCACGAGCCTCGTCAATGGAGTTTGAGAGAATTTCGAAAATTGAATGCTGACAACCCTCAATACCGTCTGAGCCAAAGATAACACCAGGGCGCTTGCGCACCTTGTCAGCTCCTTTAAGCGCAACAATACTATCATTGCCGTACTGCGCTTTTCTTGCCATTAAATCAATCCTATCTTAAATAATAATTTAAATATACTATATCAAAAGTATAGCATTTTAGTCCGCTAAATGCAACTAGATATGAGTTTGAGCACCTTTTCGTGTGAGCATTTTAGTCGTAAAAAGGATAAAGTAAAAAGGTCTATTTTGAAAGAACGTACACATTATGAATGTTATAATTGACAAAAGACTAAATTGTTGTTAAAATAAACTAACGATAAATACTTATATAAGGAGTGGTTAGCGTGAAATATTGTCCTAAATGCGGAACCCCTAATGAGGAAATGAATAAGTTTTGCACCAGTTGTGGGACTACCCTTCCTATGAAAGCAGAGCAAAACGTTGCTCAAGCGCCTGCAATTCCCCCTTCTCAAAATGTCCCCCCTGTTTCGCAAAATCAATACGGAAACCCAAACTATTCGCAAGCTCCGCAAAACATACAACCCACAAATTACTCAAAGGGTGGATACAACTACCAGCAAAGCCCTTATTACAAGCAACCAAGCCAACCCGGCTACACAAATTATGCTGTGCAAAAAAAGCCGCTGTCCTCTAATCCTGCTGTAAATGCAATTAAAACTGTGCTTTCCTCGGGGATTATGATAGCAATGGCAATTGTATATTCCTGCGGACTGCTATTTAACGCTTATAATTCCATAGATGCTTTTAATACTCAACCTGGAGATGCAAGCGCATACATAGAACAATTTGATCTTGAAGAGTACGGCGATTTATTCGATGCACTTAATATCGGCGCTATGGTCGAAGCAATAGAGAATTATGCGAACATTCTTAACATTACCACCCTTATTTCGCTTATCCCATCCATTTTATTCTGCATTGGGATTTGGCTTGTTTTTATGCATGCAGGCAAGAGGGACACAGACACAATGCAGCAATCGGGACTTAAACTGCTGATGGTGACGACAATCCTTACCGGACTTACCACTATTATTAGTACAATTCTAATTATCCCATCATTTATTGATGCTGATGCAGGAGATTATATAATAGGTATAATGGCACTGACAGTGATTATTAGCATCATATTTGTAATAGCATATATTTTAATGATACTGCGATTTATATATTCAGTACTTACAACAATTAAAACAGGTGTTCCAAGCCTTAAAGGCGCAATGTTTGTTGCGGTTGTCAGCTTCATAGTCGGCGTATCAAGCTTGTTCTCATTAGAGCTGCTCTCCAGCGCATTTACTATCCTGCTGGGCTTTGTGGTACTTCTTTGCAGGTCAAAGCTTAATAAGCTTGCGTATGTAAACCCCTATGCTCAAGGTGCTCAAGGTGCTCAATTTGCTCAAGCCGAGCAGCCAAGTCAGTACACATACTCTGATGACTACCAGAAGCAGCTCGACGCATACAATCAATCACGCAAAGTTTATGAAAGTCCAAGTGATCAGCCCTTTAATGAAAACAACGTAGACAATCCCGAGGACACTCAACTCCTATAATAGTAGCTTCAAATGCAGTGAAATGCCGCCTGTTAAAGGGCGGCATTTTTTTCTTATAATTAATTTTAAATACCGCTTGACAAACCTATTTTAATATAGTATTATGTAATTCCGCCACAAGA
>CAZLMF010000091.1:0-6310 GCA_964560565.1 uncultured Oscillospiraceae bacterium | reverse complement strand
AAAATTCGGAATGAATTAAAATTAAAGTTAAAATTCAACCAAGGTTTCCTCAAACCTAGAATTTGCGGTGCCGCATTAAGCGGCACGAGGGGCATTGCCCCGAGAAAAAATTCAAAATGAATTGAAATCGAAGATTTCAATTCTATTATAACACATTTCCTCACACAACCTCTACACTTTTGCACAAAAATATGATACAATACCTCAAGAAAGAGGTGTCAAATGAATCACATCACCATTGGAAAATGTAAAATAGAAAAAACAGCGGCACTTGCTCCTATGGCAGGAGTTGCCGATACTGCCATGCGCACCCTTTGCACGCAGTACGGCGCGTCCTTTGTTGTAGGTGAAATGGTAAGCGCAAAGGGCTTGTGCTATAACGACCGAAAGTCCGCACAGCTTCTGAGCGTCACACAAAAGGAGCGGCCAATGGCTGTCCAAATTTTCGGCGATGACCCTGATTTCATGGCAAGAGCAGCTGAAATGGCAAGTCATTATGCCCCCGATATAATCGATATAAATATGGGTTGTCCCGTTCCAAAAGTCGCAGGCAACGGCTCAGGTTGTGCGCTAATGCGCAATCAAGACTTAGCCGCAAGCATAGTGAAAGCCGCAAGCCAAGCCACCGACATTCCTATTACAGTCAAAATCCGCAAGGGTTGGGACGACAATAGCGTAAATGCTGTTGAATTTGCACAGGCAATGGAGCAGGCGGGAGCAAAGGCAATCACCGTTCACGGCAGAACAAGGAAGCAAATGTACGCAGGCAAAGCTGACTGGGGAATTATCGCCGCAGTAAAGAGGGCAGTAAAAGTCCCCGTAATAGGCAACGGTGACGTTTCAACAGCACAGCAGTGCGTACAAATGTATAAGGAAACAGGCTGTGACCTTGTTATGGTAGGACGTGGTGCATTGGGCAATCCATGGCTATTTTCTGAAATCCGCAGCTTATTTGACGGCGGCATTTTTACCGCTCCCGATATTTCACAGCGCATGGAGGTAATGCTCAAGCATATTGAAATGCTAATCGCTGACAAGGGCGAGCATATCGGCATAAAGGAAGCAAGAAAGCACTGCGCATGGTATATTAAAGGTTTGCATGGCGCTGCTCGGCTTCGCCGCTCATGCGGCGAGCTATCCTCCATAGACGATGTCAAAAACCTTGCCCAAGAGGTCATAAACTTATCAATCCAAGCAGAATAAGATATATAGTTCAACCGCCTGCATTTTGCAAGCGGTTGAGATTTTTTATAAATCTGCCAAATCATAAATATGGTCTTCAGCCATGACAAAATACAAATCCTCTGAGTGCGAAACAAGCAAAACTTTTTCGCCCTTTTGAATGTTGCCTAAGTTAGCATTCATCGCATTCACAGTGAAATTATGCCCATTTAAAACAAACTCAACCCTGCCGTACATTTCGCCGGTTATATCCTCGACAACCTGCCCCTGCATTCCTGCAATTAAGTCATCTGAAAGTTTTAATGGAGGCTCATTCCCTTTAGATAAAAGCAAATTTACCCCCCAGTTTACCGCCGCACAAGCAACAAGCGCACAAGGCAGTGAAACAAACCAATCCATCCTCATTTGAACAGTAAGCAGCCATCCACAAGTGCCAAGCACCACAAAATCCCCAAGGAGCATAGTCACAGACCGAGGCAGCAGTCCCTGCTTGTTAAAGCTAATTAACTTGCTTCGAAGCTGCTTAGGTGCTTGTAACTCACGAATACCGAACATCAGATAAAGCGAAAGGCTTAAAAACAGCAGCAGCCCACCAAGCCCCAGCATTAGAACGTAGAATGCCCTCATTCGTTGTCCTCATCCTCATTCTTATCAATGCTTGCAACCTCAAGCAAAATCTTTATAATTCTCTGCTCGTCAACCTCTATTACAGTAACAGTAAAAATTCCATGTGCAATAGTTGCTCCCGGCTCAGGAATTCGCCCAAATAGCTCGAGCACCCAGCCGCCCACGGAGTTATGACCGCTCTCGATCATCGATTGGTCAAGCTCAAGCTCATCTAGCATATCATGCAAGCTAAGCTCCGCTGACACCTCATATTTACCAGGTTCAAGCAGGAAAACTGGAGTCAAAACCTCGTCATTTTCGTCCCAAATCTCGCCTACAAGTTCCTCAAGAATATCCTCTAGGGTAACAATGCCCTCTGTACCGCCATATTGGTCGGTTACAATTGCCATGTGAAGCTTGCGCCTTTGCATAGTTGCAAAAGCATCGGACAACTTCATAAGGCCTGGGAGGTATATAGTTTTCTGCGTAATGCCGGAAATACTTCTTCCGCCCTCAATATAAAGCGTAAAGAAGTCCTTTTCATGCACGACACCGACGATATTATCAATCGTCTTATCGTAAACAGGCATCCTTGAATAGCGCTCGGTAAGGAAAATCGACTTAATCTTCTCAATATCCTCATTAACTTCGATAGCAACAATATCAACTCTGGGAATTAAAATCTCCTCAAGTGTAGTTTCATCAAAAATCAGTGCATTTTTTACAAGGTCGCTCTCACTTTCCTCAAGTACTCCCTCATTTTCAATGCGGTCAATGATTGAAATAAGCTCCTGCTCCGTTACACTAGGCTGCGTTTTGGTATTTCCACGGTTTATAAAGGACATAAGTTTTTTAACACCGATGAAAACTGCGATAATTGGAGTAAGCACAACGATAACCGCATTTATCACACCGCCGAAAATTAAGCAAAACTCCTCCGCGCGCTCCTTAGCAAAGCTTTTTGGTACAATCTCACCAAAGATAAGCACCGCAACCGTCATAACTATTACCGACAGCCAAAGGTGCCCCTCTCCTAAAAGTCGAGTAAATATCACCGTACCAAGAGTAGCTGCAGTAATATTTATCAGATTATCACAAACAATTATAGATGTAATAGTTCGGTCATAGGATTTAACAAGCGCTACAGCCCGCCGAGCACGCTTGTCTCCTGCGTCCAGATAGCTTTGCAGGCGCAGGTGGTTCACCCCCGAAAAGGCCGTTTCTGCCGCAGAAAAGAAAGCCGAAAGAATAATTAAAGCAACAACTGCTGCAATATCTATTTTAATTCCCCCTGTAATAAGCGTAGTGTTTATATTATTATAATAACAAATGATGGACATCATTGCAAGCGTTATAATGGTCTTTTGTGTTTTAAGGTTTTCAAATACTCATCAATATGTTATAATTACATAAAATAATGAAACAAAAACGGATTTTCGCCTTTACAGGCTTGCATTATAGAAAATCTGTTTCTGAAAGGAAAAGCACAAAAATGGAGCTAAAGCCACTTATTAAGAAGCATAGAGAAACAATAAACTACATTATTTTTGGTGTTGCAACCACTATTGTCAACTATCTTGTCTACATTTTATTTACTCGATTTTTTCATACAGATGAAACCGTCGCAAACATTATCGCATGGGCGTGTTCAGTGCTATTTGCCTTTTTTACCAACAAGCGCTGGGTATTCGAAAGCAAAACCTCTAATATTAAGGAGTATCTTATCCAACTGCGTGACTTTGTGGCAGCGAGGCTCTTTTCAGGGGCAATTGATATATTCTTAGTATGGCTTTCAGTTGATGTGCTAGGCTACAATGAGGGTGTTGAGGACTTAATAGCAAAAGCACTATCAAATGTAGTTGTTCTAATCCTCAACTATTTGCTTAGCAAGTTCCTTGTGTTTCGCAAAAAGCCCGAATAACCCTTAAATACAATAAACACCCTCGTGTAAACGAGGGTGTTTTGTTTGTACTTTAAGCTTCACCTGAAATACAGGCTACTTAGCAAAATCGATAGCTCGACTTTCGCGAATCATGTTAATTTTAATCTGTCCGGGGTATTCCATTTCATCCTCTATGCGCTGAACGATTTCACGCGCTAGAATAACCATTCTATCATCGCTGATTTGTTCTGGCTTAACCATAATTCTAACCTCACGACCGGCTTGAATAGCAAATGACTTTTCAACGCCATCGTAGGAGGTGCAGATTTCCTCAAGCTTTTGCAATCTCTTAATGTAGTTTTCGTAGTTTTCGCTTCTTGCCGCAGGACGTGCAGCTGAAATAGCATCTGCTGCCTGTACAAGTGCAGCAATAACAGTTCTGGTTTCCACATCACCGTGGTGTGCTTCAATTGCATGTAAAACATCGGGGCTTTCCTTATACTTTTTACAGACATCGACACCAATTTGAGCGTGTGAACCTTCAATTTCGTGGTTAAGTGCCTTACCAATGTCATGCAGTAAACCTGCGCGTCTAGCCATATTTGCATCAACGCCAAGCTCTGATGCCATTATTCCGGCAAGGTGTGCAACCTCAATAGAGTGGTTAAGCACATTTTGGCGGTAGCTTGTGCGATAGCGAAGTCTGCCGATAAGCTTGACAAGCTCGTGGTGTAGCCCGTGGACATTAGTCTCAAGGACTGCACGCTCGCCCTCCTGCTTGATTTTCTGCTCAACCTCACGCCTAGCCTTATCCACCATTTCCTCAATGCGAGTCGGATGAATACGTCCGTCAGTAATGAGCTTCTCAAGAGCAATTCTAGCAATCTCACGTCTAACGTGGTCAAAGCAGGATAGGGTAATTGCTTCAGGTGTATCATCAATTATTAAGTCAACACCCGTCAGGGTCTCAAGTGTTCTGATGTTTCTGCCTTCTCGGCCAATTATACGGCCCTTCATTTCATCACTAGGTAGTGGAACGACTGATACCGCTACCTCCGAAACCTGGTCAGCGGCACACCTTGCAATAGCAAGGGAAATGTGCATTCTTGCCTTTTCGTCAGTTTCATCGCGTAAAGTCTGCTCATAGTTTGCAATCTTAACTGCCTTTTCGTGGATGAGGTCATCCTCAAGAGCTCCAAGTAAGTGCTCCTTAGCCTGTTCCACAGTAAAGCCGGATATTCGTTCGAGAATGTCCATCTCGGCTCTCTTAATTTGCTCAGCCTCTGCAAGCCTTTCATCAGCCTGCTTGAGCTTTAGTTGGAGAAGCTCTTCTTGCCTTTCGAGCTTATCCGTTTTTTTGTCTAGGTTTTCTTCTTTTTGTTGAATACGTCTTTCATGCCTTGATACATCACTGCGACGCTCTTTTACTTCCCTATCGGCGTCATTTCGCAGTTTATGAATCTCATCTTTAGCTTCAATGATAGCTTCTTTCTTCTTAGTTTCAGCAGATTTCGCAGCATCATCAATAATACGTTGTGCTTCTATTTCTGCAGATTTAATTGCGGCTTCAGCCGTACGTTTTCTATGTTCAATTCCTTTGCGGAACATAATAAATCCACTAAGCAAAGAGCCTAGAACCAAGGCAATCAGGCATAAAATTATTACCTGATAGATTTCCATATAACAGAATTAACCTCCTTTTCTTCAAAATCAATATAATATAAAGCATTTTACTCAGTAACGCAATATATAATTATTCTATAACTTTTATTAGCTTATGTCAAGAAAATTTTATATTTTGAATTATAATTGGATATTTTCAGCTTTAAAGGAAATAATATTCTCACTTATCAACTGTAAACTGGAGGCTATATTATGGAAGCGAAAGCCATATCATTTCTAAAAGTAGCAATCGTTGTATTGCTAAACTTATTTTTTCTAACACTGGTCACAAAAATGCTTGAGCCTGTACCTGTTGGTACTGAAGTTTTGTCAAAGGTTGGTTCAAGGGGGAAAGAAGTTGAAGCAATCCAAAAAACCCTAAAGGAATATGGATTATTTAACACAAGTGTGACGGGTTATTACGGTACTCAAACCGAAGCGGCTGTTCGCCGTTTTCAAAAGGCAAGGGGACTTACCGTTGATGGCATCGCAGGGCCTCAAACCTTAAAGGCGCTAGGTATAAGCATCGGCACAATCCCCTCCGCCACCCAAGCTAATATAAACCTACTTGCAAGAATTATCTCCGCCGAGGCAAGGGGAGAGCCTTACGAGGGACAAGTTGCCGTAGGGGCAGTAGTTCTCAACCGCATTGAACATCCTTCCTTCCCCGATTCGCTGTCAGGTGTAATATATCAACCGGGCGCATTTACCGCCATCACCGACGGGCAATTCAACGAGCCGGTGGCGGATTCCTCTTACAAGGCGGCAAGAGATGCACTAAACGGCTGGGATCCATCAGGAGGCGCAATTTATTATTATGCCCCTGCAAAGACTTCAAATAAGTGGATTCGTTCCCGTCCAGTAACAAAAACAATAGGCACCCACTTATTCTGCTCATAGAAATTATAAAAGCTGCGGACAAGCCCTGTCCGCAGCTTTATTTTAGTATATACTAACTCCCGTATAATAATGCTTTAG
>CAZLMF010000090.1:0-6450 GCA_964560565.1 uncultured Oscillospiraceae bacterium | reverse complement strand
ACCTAAAAGAGGCGTCAGGCATTACTCGCACGCTGATTTTCTATGAAGCACCCCACAAGCTTATTGCCACCTTAAACGATATGCTAGCCGTTTTCGGCAATCGTAACATTTCCCTTTGCAGGGAGATTACAAAGCTGCACGAGGAGGTAATCCGCACCACCCTTTCAGGCGCTTGCGAGTATTATTCGCAAAATGCCCCGAGGGGGGAATATGTCCTTATAATTGAAGGTGCACCAAAGCTAAGTGCGAATGAACAGGACACAGTTTCTCTTGAGCAGGCAGTGGAGCTTGCAAAGGAGCTAATCGGTGTAGGGGCAAGACCTGCGGATGCCTGCAAGATAATTGCAAAACAGACAGGGCACAAGAAAAGTGAGCTTTATAATGCAGCTGTGCGCGACTAATATATATCTACGTTTTTACAGCTTGCATTTCAAGTAAAATTGATGTATACTGATTCAGCGTGGTTTTCACGCTGAATTCTTCGTTAACTGAATACTTGCCCTCTTAGTTAAGTGGATATAACAGACCCCTCCTAAGGGTCCGCTCGAACCGACCCCAAAACTGAATAAAAATGCATACGCCCCCTTAGTTAAATGGATATAATAAACCCCTCCTAAGGGTTAGTTGTGAGTTCGATTCTCGCAGGGGGTGCCATCAAAAACCTTGTAATCATCAGTGTTTACAAGGTTTTTCTATTTTTCAATTCTTGCTAATTTCGGTGTCGTTTTTGCTAATCGGGTTAAAGTTGTTATGCAAAACCACTGAATATTTGCTAATTGGGATCGAACGTAAATAAGATAATTTGCTAATGAAAATCGTCTGTTTGCTAATTGACCAAAAATGTAGGTTCTATTCGAGTCCAAATCAGCGCTTGGAAAGTGCCTAAATATTCTTTATAATACAAAAGTTGCCCACAAGGATTTTTTATTCATTGTGGGCAAATTTCTGTATCATCACTTATTTGCTATTAAATTTGCAAGTGTCTGTGCAAGTTCTGGCGACTCTTTCAGCTGTGATATTAAATCCATTAAATCAATTGCTGGTTTCTCATCTTTTGGCGGTTTTACTTCTCGTAAGTCTGGGTTTGAATAAAATGCTGCTTCAAACTTTTGTGCATTAATTTTTCTATCTTCATCTAAAATATGCGCATAAATATTTGTAATCATGTCAATTTGGGCGTGGCCTGTATCGCCCTGCGTTGCTTTTAAATCACCATGATTGAGCTTTAACTTATATGTTGTACTCAAATGTCGTAGCGAGTGAAAAACAACATTGGGTAGACCTATTTTTTCTCTGAGCTTTTCAAGCTCCTTATGAATTATCCTGTCTTCACATGGACGCCCATTAATTTGAGCAACAACCAGATTATAGTCAAGGTATTCATCCCCGAGAAAATCTTTTAGCTCGTCCTGCGACTTCTTATATTCACGCAGAATATAAGCCACGGTTTTAGGGAGCCAAATTTTGCGTATGCTGCTATCGGTTTTGGGCTTTTTTAAAACAATTTTTGTAGATGTGTTGCTCATAAGTGTTGGGAAAATAAAGTATATATCCTTTTTGTCAAGAGCTTCGATAGCTCGGCATGATGCCCGAGAAAGCTCTTTGTCGACATAAACATAGGAGTCATCTTTAGAAATATCTTCGTCGCTTATATGAACATTGTCCCATGTTAGCCCAAGTATTTCACCTATTCGCAAAGAGCAGGCAAAAGCCAAGTTAAGCGCAATATATAACTTTGAATCTTCGCAGTTGTCAAGTGCGATTTTAATCATTTCGGCGGTCCAGATTTCACGCTTTTGATATTTTCTTTTTGGAATATCAACAAATTCAAAGGGGTTTTTAGAAATAAGTTCCCATTTGACAGCCTGTCCGAATGCGCATTTGAGCAGCTTAAATATTTTTTCTATGGCGCCAGATGCAACATATGTCGATTTTGCTTTGCGATGTTTAGTCGAGACGGCAGGTGTTTTTTGAAGCTTTTTCATAAATTTATCCGCTGCTAATGATGTGAAATTCTGAAGTTGCTCCTTGCCAATCAACGGATTAATATAGTTTGCGATAAGCCCAGTGTTGCCATCATAGCTTGAAACGCCCCAGTTTTTCTCGCCATAAAGGCACACATAATCATACAAGAAATCCTCGATCGTTTGATTTTTAGGGGGTATGAAAGTGTTATTGTTAATCTCATTTTCGATTTGCGCCTTGCGTTTTAGGGCTTCTTTATGCGTGTGCCACGTTTCCCATTGTTGCTTTGATTCGCCATTTTCATCTTTTAGGCTATATACAACTGAATAAGATTTTTTGCGTTTTATAATTGACGCCATAGTTATACCTCCAATTTATAGATTATTTTCATCTAACCACTCGTCAAATGATTTTTTGGAAATGCGGATTGTTGAGCCAATTAGCACTGTTTTAAAATGACTTTCTTTAACCAGCGAATAGGCAGCATTTCGACCTATGCAAAGCATTTTTGCAACCTCGTTAACGGTATATGTCTTCTTTGCTTCGCCAATCGTGTTGATTTTTTGTTCATTGGTGTCCATAAGTAACTTCCTTTCACAAATTCTTGTTTTAAGTATTCAAAATACCTTTTTGTACCTTGACATACCTATTATAAGGAATCTGCACCTGTGAACACCAATGTGCGATTTTACGTTATTGTAAAGCATCCAACCATTTATCAAAGGACTTTTTAGAAATTCTAATAGCGGCACCAATTTTAACGCTCTTAAAATGGTTTTCCTTTACTAATGTGTAAGCAAATGTTTTACTAATGTTTAATATTTTAGCAATTTCTTCAACTGTATAGATTCTTTTTTCTTCAATTTTTGTGATCATATTCTCATTATCCTTTCAAATTAAAAAGATACCGGTTTCAACCAGTACCCGTTTTTGCACCATATAGTAAAATTTTACCGATCATCCCTGCTTTGTTCACGTCTTCGATGCCACTGCTCCAGCAATTTTAAAATCACTTCTTCAATTTGTGTTGCTGAATAATCGCGGGGGAAGAAATCATTAATTTTATTTCGTTTCAGTTTGATTTGCTCTTGTTGATTCGGCTTCTCTTCCTGCATAATTGCGTAAATAACATCTGTATCCAACCGCCCTTCCTGACTGAGCTTTTTCATACGAATAGCTTGAGCATGCGATGGCGTGCAAGATTCTGCTTGCATGTTTTCAAGTAAAGCCAATTGCTCAATTTCTGTAAAATATGATATTTCAACAGCCGGGCTAAAAGCTATTTGACCTTCGTCAACCATTTTTAGAATGGGTGATATTAATTTAGTTAAACGGATATAACGCTGCACCTGTGTTTTACTATCCTCTGAATTTTCCGCCACTATATCTACAGAGTACTTCTGACCAAGTTGGTCAGAAGTTAAATTGGCACTCTTTCCCTGATGCTTAATTGCCTCTAACTTCATCTTATAAGCAAACGCTTTTTCCGATGGCAAAATGTGTTCTCGGTGTAAATTGCTATCTACTAAAGCGATAACAGCAGTATCTCTATCCATATAACCAACAAAGGCAGGGATATTTTCTATCCCTGCCAGTTTACAAGCCAACACCCTGCGATGACCTGATATTATTTCATAACCTCCATCTTCTCGTGGGCGAACAATCAAGGGAATTATAACGCCAAATTCTCTTATACTCTCAATAAGTTTATTAAGCTCTTTATCTCGATTAACGTGAAACGGGTTATTTTCAAAGGGTGTTAGCTCTGTGGTTTTTACTTGGATAACCTTTTCATTTTCATTTGATTTATTTAACAATTGGTCAACTAATTTTTCTGTATTATTCATAAAACCTCACCTTTCATAATTTTTTCGGTTGTCTATAAGATTTTAGCGAGATCTACAATGTTCCGCTCTTTATTCATTACCACTGTCGAAGGTGGCCCATAACATCTTTTCGGTTGCTCTGATTTGCTCCAAATCCTTTCTGAGCTGAGGAACATCAAGAATATCTTTGGCATTAGCAAGCTTCAAAATCTGATTAAGGTTACTGCCAACTCTGCGAACCTCCCGAATGAGATCGTAATATTCTGCAGGAGGGGCTTCTTTTATGACACAATCATTGAGCAAATTGCGAATAAAAACTTCGCGGTGAATACCGGATTTGCTGACCTTTTGCGTTAAGACTTCAAGTTCATCTTTTGTGAAGTAAACTTCAACTCGAAAATTCCTTTTTCTCATTTATTCATCATCCTTTCCGTGAGGTAAATTGATTTGAAACAGGCACATAATCACAACGCTAAACAATGTTCCGATTAAAGTGCCTATGATAAAAAACATTATTTCTGATATAATTAAATCATCCTTAATTTTAGGGTATTAGGGGAAATCTTCCCCTAACAAGCGAATTTGAACAATCAAATTCAGTGCTTGTTAAGACAATACCGTTTTATTTGAGCTGTAATTCTTCCAGAACTTGTACGGCTGTTAGATAGACATTTCCGCTATTGTTTTTTGAGTAGGTTATGCGTATCTTTGTACAAACCGGAATTTCTCGTATCCCCAAATACCTTTGAAACCAGTGAGAAGTCGCTATAAATTTCCTGCCATCATCTAAGGTAAAAAAGCTGCGAACATCTCCCTTCTTTGTTTCTGCTTTAAGATCAAGTACCGCATCGAAATCACCAACTTCGGTGGTGTTAAATGCATACTCATCGGTGCAGATGTGGAGGCTCCTCATTTCCTCTAAGGTGTAAATTTTGTTTTCCATGTGTGTGCTTCCTTTCGTTTTGAATTTGGGTATGAAAAAGCGCCCGATTTTGCTCTATGACCAGCTAAAAAAGAACGCATGGTTTAATATTAGTGCCATGTTTTTTAACCAATGCAGAACTCAGAAGGGCGCAAAAAAGCACCTACTGTTGTAGCAGTAAGTGCTATGTACCGGAAATTAAGTTGTTTTAATGCTTGAATTTAATAAGTTTTAGAATTACATCATCAATTGTATCTGTGAATTCTCCTTGTGATATCAGCTTGTTTTTAAAGAATATCAATGCAGAAAAGACAAACTTTAATTCATCGTCAGACAGTTTTAGATAGCGCCGATCTTCTCTCATACATAAATCACTTCCCGGAAAACAACCTCCTCAGCACAGGATTTGATATTTTTCATAAGCCCAACCCATTTCATTTGGTCGTCAGCTTTAAGTTGCTCAGTCACCCCTTGCTGATTTGCTATTTGATTTATCAGTTGCTTCAAAAGCTCATGAGCGGTTTTATCTACCTCTGCAAGATACTGATTGAGCTTTCCCGTCATCAATAATGAAGTGTAAAATCCACGCTTGTTTTCCTTGATAAATTTTAAATGCAATCTTCCGTACCTGCTAAAAAAAGATACATCTTGTTCTGGAAACTTTAAATCTGGGATAAGGTATCCGTTAACCTGCGAATATGTCCCGCCCATTTGTTCAAATAATGATTCCATATGTTTTTTCTCCTTTTTATTTTTACCCGCTCACAAAGAGATGCGGCTTGTTCTGATATGAGTGTAGCAAAATTATAATCACTCATCAATTCTGCAAATTATCACTTTACACACTTAATCTAAATTCTTCTTTTTGAGCTGGTTTATAATAATTACTTAATTAATTATATATAGGGTAAAAATCACTTTCATTTTATCTTCAAAAACAAAAAGTGCATTTTTAAAAAAATGTGAAATATTTTTATAAATCTATTGCTATTCTGCTTTTGTTCGGCTATAATAGGATTATATTAAACATTAGCCGAAAGGAGAGCATGGAATGAAATATATCAAACGAGCAATGGAAGATACCTTTACTGCGCTCAACAAACAATTTCCGGCTATTTTAATAACAGGTCCCCGTCAGGTTGGTAAGACGACTATGCTTAAAAAGCTGATGGGGGATGAAAACATTGGCCGCACCTATGTCACGCTCGATGATTTGACAGAGCGTCAAATGGCAAAGAATGATCCGGCCATGTTTTTTCAGCTTCATAAACCTCCGCTGTTTATTGACGAAGTACAATATGCGCCGGAGCTTTTTCCGTATATAAAAATATGGGTAGATCAGCACCAGAATCCCGGGGATTTCTGGCTCACAGGTTCTCAGCTTTTCAAGTTGATGGAAGGGGTGCAGGAATCACTCGCTGGGCGTGTTGCTCTGCTGCAAATGCTTCCTCTTTCTCAACAGGAGATTTTAGGGAATAAGACAATACCGTTTGAAATTGACTTGGATTCTTTTATAGAAAAAGAGAAAATCACTACAAAGGCAGATACTCCTGAAATATATGGGCGTATCTTCAGCGGTGGAATGCCGGCACTTCTCAGCGGACAATATACCGATCGAAGAGTTGTGTATTCAAGCTATATCAGTACCTATATTGACCGAGATGTAAAAGAGCTATCGGGTGCTATAAACTCTCTTAAATTTATGAATTTTATTACTGCGACCGCAGCACTTGCCGG
>CAZLMF010000089.1:0-6490 GCA_964560565.1 uncultured Oscillospiraceae bacterium | reverse complement strand
ACAAGAGAATATGCTTTAGCAAGATTGCTCCACGCATGTCCGGGGGGCATGTAAGCCACCCTAAGCACATAACGCTCACCAACACGAGTAAAGGACTCAACAATAGGGGAGTAGGAAAGTGTTGTAGGCTTTTCTGGAGCTAAATATGATTTAGTTTCAGGGTTGTACACAAAAGACATTACCACGTCACCCACCGTCTGATGGTTGAATTTCAACCCCTTCCCGAATATCTGTATTGCACTTGCCTCAACATCAAGCTCGGGTATGGTAAGTGTTCCGAAGGCACTTGCATACTTACTTTTATCCTCTTCATTTAAGATAATGTTCCATATTGAAGCTGAAATCATGACGCTATCAGGAAGCTGAACTGAACTATCAAAAGCTGGAGGGTCTATTACAACCGCCGGATAAATAAATGCAGCAAATTCATTCTTTAAGGAAGTATTATCTGCAATGTTTTTTCCAAGATTAATTGCAAAGTTAAGGGTAGAAATAAACCCTATAATTGATAACACAATTACAATTACACCAACAGTTGAGTAAAAGCTGCGCTTCAATATGCGCTTGCTTCTAGGGGGATTAGCCGCTGGCGGCGTTTCCTCCTCTTGGTTATGAATCTCCTCCACCTCAATAAGGCTCATCTCTTCAGTAGCAGAGGTATCCTCGCTAAGTGCCTCACCAAAAACATTTTTCAAGGCTTGCACATTAAGATAATGAGGCGACTGCTCCTGCTCCTCAACTACTGTATTATTCTTTTCGGTGTCAAGCTCTTTACTGTTGACTTTTTTCTTTAGTGGGAATTTGCTCATTTTATACATCCTTTCAGGCAAGCTACCTTATCTGTCCGTTGCCATTTATCAGATATTTTACTGATGTCAGCTCGTTTAACCCCATAGGGCCTCGTGCATGAAGCTTTTGCGTTGAAATGCCGATTTCCGCACCCAACCCAAACACACCACCATCTGTGAAGCGTGTTGAAGCATTTACATAAACTGCAGCGGCATCAACTTCACGCTGAAACCGTTCAGCGCTATTAAGGCTGTTTGTAATAATAGTTTCGCTATGTCCACTGCCATAGTGGTTAATATGCTCAATCGCTTCATCAAGGCTATCCACAACCTTAACAGCTATGATAAAATCGTTGTACTCTGTTGCATAGTCCTCATTAGTAGCAGGATTTGCATCCTTTAAAATTTCACGTGTACGCTCACAACCTCGTATCTCAACGTTATTCTTATCAAGAGAAGCTTTAACGGCAGGAAGTAGCGTGCTTGCAATATCCTTATGTACAAGCAAGTTCTCAATTGCGTTACAAACAGACGGACGTGAAGTTTTGGCATTATAGATTATTGAAACCGCCATTTCAAGGTCACAATCTGCATCAGCATAAGCATGGCAATTGCCTACTCCCGTTTCAATAACAGGAACGGTTGCATTTTCCATTACCGAGCGGATTAAACCTGCGCCTCCTCTGGGAATAAGCACATCAAGATAGCCGTTAGCACGCATAAGCTCAGTCGCTATATCCCTGGAAGTGTTTTCTACAAGAATTACCGCATCAGCAGGCAAGCCTGCTTTCTCAATAGCGGTGCGCATAATGCGCACAAGTGCTATATTGGAGTTTATCGCCTCACTACCACCACGCAGGATAACAGTATTACCTGCTTTTAGGCATAGCGTTGCGGCATCAACAGTAACATTTGGGCGACTTTCATAGATAATGCCGATTTTACCAAGTGGTACACGCATTTTAACAATTTTAAGCCCGCTAGGACGAGTTCCACCGTCTATTATTTTCCCCACAGGGTCATCAAGAGCAATAAGCTCCCTTACAGCGGAGGCAATGCCGTCGATACGCTCAGCGGTTAGCTTAAGCCTATCCTGCATAGCAACCGACATATTATTTTTCACAGCCGCTTCAAGGTCTAGGTTGTTAGCGGCGATAATATCGTCGCTATTATTTATTAGCTCATCCGCAATAAGAGAAAGAGCATGATTTTTAAGGGCGGTTGAAGCCGCTGCAAGTGTACGTTCAGCGGCTTTTGAACGCTTGCCAAGATCACTTATGTAGGACATTATATCCTCGCTTTCTTTTTATCACAGATAAATCTAGTTCCAATCTGCTTTCCATCGAATAAATCATATAAGTTTTCGGGTCTTGAGCCACAGATAATAACGGTGTCAACTCCGCTTTCCTGTGCTTTCTTAGCAGCTTGAAGCTTTGTAATCATGCCACCAGTTCCAAGCTCAGAGCCTTTGCCTCCTGCGCTTTGCATTATATCATCGGTTATGTCTTTTACTATAGGAATAAGCTTTGCATCGGGGTTTTTCTTAGGGTCTTTATCGTAAAGCCCGTCAATGTCGGTTAGAATAACAAGCAAGTCCGCGTGAACAAGCCCTGCTACAAGTGCGGATAGATTGTCATTATCTCCGAAGGTTTCAATTCTGTTTATTTCCTCGAAAGAAACAGTGTCATTTTCATTTATAATGGGGATTGAACCGAGGGAAATCAGCTTAGCGAAGGTATTGTAAACATTCGCCTTACGTTCCTCATGGTCCATTACATCGGGGGTGAGCAGCACCTGTGACACAATATGGTTGTACTCAGAAAAGTACCTGTCATATAGGTACATAAGCTCACACTGCCCAATAGCGGCGCAAGCCTGCTTTGTGGGAACATCAGACGGACGCTTTGAAAGCCCTAGCTTGCCTACACCCACAGCAACAGAGCCGGATGTTACAAGCAATATTTCACGTCCACTATTTTGGAGGTCGGAAAGCACCTTAACAAGCCCCTCCATACGGCGGATATTAAGATGACCGGTAGAATGTGTTAATGTAGAGCTACCAACCTTTACAACAACACGCTTTGATTTAGTTATATCCAAGAGATGTCACTCCTCATATTTAGTGCAATTATAATTCATAATTATATCACATTTCATACTATTTTACAACATTTATTGGTGCGCCTTTTAGGTAGGCGGTAATATTCTCGTCAACGAGCTTCACAAGGCGCTCTCTTGTTTGCTTGGGTGCCCACGCTATATGGGGGGTAATAATGCAGTTTTTAGCGCTGATTAGCGGATTATCCTCTCGCATAGGCTCAATTGAAACGACATCAAGTCCTGCCCCTGCAATTTTTCCGCTGTTAAGCGCATCTGCAAGCGCCTGCTCATCCACAACAGGCCCACGAGCTGTATTGATAAGATATGAGGATGGCTTCATTTTTGAAAATGCAGAAGCATCTAGCATTCCTCTTGTTTGCTCGGTAAGAGGACAGTGTACTGAAACAATATCCGACTGCTCTAAAAGCTCATCAAAACTTACAAAGCGAAGTCTATCCGATTCATACTCGGGCTTTGGTGTGCGTGTAAACACAAGCACATCCATTGCAAAGGCATGTGCAATTTCAGCAACCCTGCGTCCTATGCTGCCAAAGCCGATTAGCCCAATCGTTTGCCCTGCAAGCTCACGCAAAGGGGAGAGGAAATAGGAAAACTGCTTAGCTTTTACCCAGTTGCCCTGTGAAACTGAAGCGGAATACTCACCTACACGGCAGTAATGCTCAAGGATAAGTGCAAAAGTAAACTGCGCCACCGCATCGGTGGAGTAGCCCGGGGCATTTGATACCGTAATCCCATTAGCCGCCGCAAACTCAGAATCGATATTGTTATACCCCGTTGCAAATAGCCCCACAAATCTAAGCGACGGACAAGCACGCATAACCTTTTCGGTTATACGAGACTTATTGCATAGCACAATTTCAGCGTCTCCTATACGAGGTATAATTTCATCTGAAGAAGTGCTGTTATATATCACAAGATCACCATGATTTTTATACAAGTCAAAGTTTATATCACCTGCTGTTACAGTTGCCGCGTCAAGAATAACAATTTTCATAGACAATACCTTTCTGTTGCGCTTTTGCGTTCTATACAGACTATACATATTATAAACGTGTTCGCCTTAATTTACAATACTAGCGAGCGTTAAAGCTAAATTATAACAGAAAATAAAATGCCCTTACCGCTTTTACGGCAAGGGCAGATGTGTTTATTGAGGTTAAATTAGGTTGCGTAGTTGTCAAAGTAGCCTTGCACAAGCACTATAGGGGTACCCTTATCGCCGGAACCGCTTGTCAAGTCGCATAGCGAGCCGATAAGGTCGGTAAGCTGTCGTGGGGTTGTTCCCTGAGATGCCATATTGCCCACAAGATTTTCGTTCTTTTCACGAATGCTCTTTGAAATAGCGTCTTTAAGAGAATCGCCGCTTAAATCCTTGAAGTCATTGTCTGCTAGATATTTAAGCTTCAGCTCATTCGGAGTACCTTTCAGCTCTGCTGTATATCCCGGTGAAACACAAGGGTCAGCAAGCTCCCAAATCTTGCCCTGTGGGTCTTTAAACGCTCCGTCACCGTAAACCATGACGCTGATATTTTTACCTGTGGACGCCTTTAAAAGCTTTTGAATTTCATAAACCACGGCTTCGCTATTCCTTGGGAAAAGCTTTACAGAATCATCGGTTGACTTATTCGAGCCTAATAATCCGAACTGTTCATTATAGCCGCTGCCATCAACAGGAGAAGTCAATATATCATCAAGTCCGCATACTATCTTTGCACCTTCTGTACGCAAAATCCTTTTTGTTCTTACTCTTGTGTGAACATCGCAGGTTAGAACACAATCAGTGTAGTTTAAAATAGCTTTAGGCTGGTTTGCAAAGACAATTTCAACCTCCGCACCAGCGCCTTGAATAATTTCTTCATAGTATTTAACATAATCAATGCCAGTGAATTCATGCTTATTCTCTCCAAACAAACGGCGATAGTCAGCGAGGGTGAGGACATCGCAGTACGGGTTCACACCCGCTTGGTCAAGCTGGTCAAGGGATACAAGCTGGTTGCCAACCTCGTCACTTGGATAGCTTAGCATAAGTACAACCTTTTTTGCGCCCCTTGCTATTCCTTTAAGGCAAATAGCAAAGCGGTTTCTCGATAAAATCGGGAGTATAACGCCAATGGTTTCGCCGCCAAGCTTTGTTTTAACGTCCTTAGCAATCGCATCGATAGATGCATAGTTGCCTTGACTGCGCGCAACGATTGATTCGGTTACCCCCACTACATCCTTATCCCTAAGCTCAAAACCTTCGCTTTTGGCGGCGTCAATGACGCTTTCAGCGACGATTTTTGCAAGGTTATCCCCCTCGCGTATGATAGGGCAGCGAATTCCTCTTGAAATTGTACCGACCTTTCTTTCCATGCGTCTCACCTTTCTTTGGCTTTTACTTTGTATTGTTAAGCCTCTATATACCATTTGCCTTTGAGCGTAAAATTTACGCTGCGAATCAGTCTATATGAAATAAAATGCTCGAGTGAAAAAGCCCTAATTATTATAATGCCAAACTCTGTTTTTGTCAATGATTCAGCTCTATTTGTTGACAAGGGGATTAATGGATGATATTATATGTAATATATTATACTTTTTGTAGAAGATGAGTAAAAACCAAACTCTTATTATGCAACTATAAGTAGCGTTATTGCAACTTACTCTTGATACTTATTTACTTTAAACCTTGCTATTATATTATTAAGCCAAAATATATGAACAGGAGTAAGCATTATGATTTTTCAGATAAATTACAGATTTTAAGAAAATCAAATGGCATAACACAGGAGTCACTCGCTGAAAGGCTAAATGTATCACGTCAAGCAGTTGCAAAATGGGAAAGTGGTATGGCATATCCGGACATCATGAATTTAATTCAACTAAGTGAATTGTTTCATATTACCATTGACTATCTTGTTAAAGATAATGAGTGCGCAAAAGCTATTTTACCCACAGCTAAAACTAATAAAAATGCCATAATTGAATTTAAAATTAAAGCCATAAAGAATACTTACGCAGGACATGCCAACACTTGCGCTCCATCAAGACCGGCATCGAACGATTACCGATATAAAAAAGGAGATTATCTGTATTATGATACTTGGCTTGGCGGCGAGAAGTTCTCAGGAGAAGAAGCAATTTGGGAAAATGGCATTGCTGTTTATTCAATGAACTATTTTGGCAGAACATTAGATGAAAGATTTAGCGGAGATTTTCTGAAGGAAGCGTTATCTCTAGCTACGATGGAACTTCCATATCGAGGACCGGAATACTATAAATCTGGTGAATATACATACAAAACAAAGGCAATTGGAAATATAGATTGGTTTCAAGGCTATGAAGAAATTTTCTGCCAAGACATAAAGGTATATGAGTGCTTTTATCATGGAGGTACATTGGTATAGAGCCGATTGCAAGGAATTAGTATTTAGTAACCTGCACAAAGGAGGGCATCTATGAACTGGGAGCCGTGGACAGGCTGTTACAAAATAAGTGATGGCTGCACAAATTGCTATTTTTACGGGCCATTTGCGAAACGTTACGGTCAAAACACCATACAGAAAACAGATAAATTCGATTGGCCTATAAGGAAAAATGCAAAG
>CAZLMF010000088.1:0-6516 GCA_964560565.1 uncultured Oscillospiraceae bacterium | reverse complement strand
TTTTTATTAATAGTAATATTGGTTATAATAATATTGCTTGTACGGATGTTTACCGCAAATGTATGCTCAACATTAGTACTTTGCACAGGTAATAGGCTGAAGATTAAAGATTTATTTACAGTAGCAAAAAAATAATAAAATTATACAGGAGGCGGTACAGTGCGAATGCTTGACATCATCAAACATAAACGTGACGGGGGAGAACTTTCTGCACAGCAGATTGAATACTTCATAAATGGCTACACAAAAGGAGACATTCCCGATTATCAGTCCTCCGCACTCCTAATGGCAATTTACTTTAATTCAATGACTGACGCTGAAACAGCTGCGCTTACTATGAGCATGGCTGCTTCGGGTGATACTATCGACCTTTCGCCCATTAAGGGCGTAAAGGTCGATAAGCATTCAAGCGGAGGTGTAGGGGATAAAACCACGCTGATTATCACGCCTATTGTGGCAGCTTGCGGTGTGCCTGTTGCGAAAATGTCAGGGCGTGCTCTAGGGCATACCGGTGGCACAATTGATAAACTTGAAGCTATACCTGGCTATAAAACCGAGCTTTCGATTGAAAAATTTATTGATATAGTTAGCAGGGTTGGCTGTTCAGTGGTAGGGCAGACGGGTCAGCTTGCGCCTGCTGATAAGCTGCTGTACGCACTGCGTGACGTCACTGCAACTGTTGAAAGCATACCCTTGATTGCAGCGTCTATTATGTCAAAGAAGCTTGCGGCTGGATGCGATTGCATCTTGCTTGATGTTAAGGTTGGTAGCGGTGCATTTATGAGCACACTAGAGCAAGCTTCTGAGCTTGCCAAGCGAATGGTGGCAATAGGTGAGCACGCAGGAAAGCGCACGGTTGCGCTTATCACAGACATGGATTCTCCATTAGGCAATGCAGTGGGCACTTCCCTTGAGGTGAAGGAATCGGTGGAGGTCTTGCAGGGCAAGGGCGCTGCCGACCTAACTGAACTATGTGTTGCGCTTTCGACAAATATGCTTGTCCTTGGTGGCAAGGGCGATTTGGAGCAATGTGAGGTACTTGTGCGGAATGCCCTTGAAAGCGGAGCAGCTTTTGCGAAGCTGATTGAAATGGTGGAAGCGCATCAAGGTGATATAAGCGTGCTAAAGGATACAAGCAAACTTGAAAAGGCAAGCATTATTCACCCGATTTATTCAAAAGGTGAAGGGTTTATAGGCTCTATTCACACATCCAGTATTGGCGAAGCGGCTGGTATCTTAGGTGCTGGTAGGGCAACAAAGGCTGAAACAATCGACCACTGTGCAGGTGTGATTTTATCCGCAAAAACGGGGGACTATGTTAAGGTGGGGGATTTACTTTGCACTCTCCACACAAATAAAGCAGAGCAGATTAACTCAGCAGAAGAAATAATACAAAAGGCATATTTTATTTGTGAAAAGTCACCAATTTCAAAGCCGATAATCCTTGATAAAGTATAAAAACGCTGAATTTTTTCAAGACGCGTAACATTTCGCCTATTAAAATGGTACTTATTATTAGAAGGGGTTTTATGATAGGGGGAGAAATATGAACGAGCCTTCAAAACTTATACAATTAGCACTCGATACCAGAGAAAATTCTTATTCGCCTTATTCGCAGTACAAGGTGGGTGCGGCGCTACTTTCTAGCTCAGGTAAGGTCTACACAGGCTGCAATGTAGAAAGCGCAAGTTATGGCGCAACTATATGCGCAGAGCGGACAGCCTTCGTTAAGGCTGTTTCTGAGGGTGAAAGGCAATTCACCGCCATTGCCATTGTCGGAGGTAAAGCCGAGCAGGGGGATGATAACCTTAGCGATTATGCTTTTCCTTGCGGCATTTGCAGACAACTCTTAAGCGAGCTTTGCGACGAAAACATGAATGTTATCATTGCACGCAATGAAACCGATTACAAGCTTTTTAGTTTAGGTCAACTATTACCTCATAGTTTTAGTGGAAATAGCTTAAAATAATTGTATAAACTTTGTGTAATTTAGCAGATTGCATTTTGTAAATTTTGCGATGTTGTGGTATAATGCTTAAGTAACTTAGTGTTAGCATTTCATGTTGACTTTAATTCAAAATAAGACTCCAAAAAATAGAAGGGTTCAAGTTTCTGAAGTTTATCTATTGAAATTGCATGTTGAATATGATACAATACAACTGTACTAATACATGTAATACAATTTTGTGGAGGTTATTATAATGGTTTTTTCAAAAATTAAAGGAATAATGAAAAAGAATTCCTCGCGCCATTCCAACCTCAAGATTTTCTTAACATTATTCTTTCCTGTCCTATTAGTTCTCCTAACTGAGCTTAACCATATGCATTCGGTGGAGAAACTTATTGGATTTATAGCAAATAAGCCTAAAATACTAATATATGATCTGCTGATAGTAGCAGCTGTATATTTGACAATTTCGCTTCTTACAAAGCGTGTTTACATAGGCATGCTTGTTACAGGAGTTGCCTTAATGACCGCATCGATAGTCGAGTATTTTAAGTTCACTAATTCAGGCACGCATTTTTCAGTGATTGATCTTGCGATGTCCTTTAATGTTGCGGATTTAGGGCAGTTCGCTGAAATATCCTTTGAGCCTTTATTTTTCACGACTGTAATGCTTACCCTTGGATTTGTAGTTGTGGCATTTTTGCTCAACATAACCTTTGAAATTCCGACTAGAAGGCGTGTCCTTACAGGGCTAATGACAGGAGTGGTATGCACTATTATGGTGGCAAGTCCTGTTGTTTCTGCTGATGTATATGACTTGTTTGAGCTTGATACACAAAACGACATAAACGTGTTTATGTCCGATGAAAAGTTCGAAAATAATAACCTTATCGCATTTTTTATGCAATCCATCTCTAAGCAGGTGTCCAATGCGGTTGAGGAGCCCGACGGATATTCGCAAGAGGGCGTTTTACAAGCCTTAAACCCCGGCAATGACTTCTTAAATGAGAAGTTTAAAAGCCCCAATGTCATACTTGTTATGTCGGAATCATATGCTGATTTTAGGCAGTTTGAGCAGCTTGATATTTCCCCAGATGTTTATGCAGGCTATGACAAGGTAAAGAGTGAAGGCTTTGAGGGTAAGAGCATAGTGCCGACAATAGGCGGATATACTGTAATGACCGAGTTTGAGCTTATGTTTGGCTTGCCAGTCAAAAGCATAAACGGCTATTCAATGCCCCATAGATTGCTTGATAACAAGGAGCAGAACACAGTAGCACAGTATTTCGGCAGCATAGGCTACGAAACTGCTTATGTTCACCCTTTTAATGAAACCTTTTACAGCCGCAATACCATTTATGCTAATTACGGCTTTGATACAATGCTTTTCATCGAAGATATGAAGCAGGAGAACTTCAGGCACTATACTGATGATGTAACTGTCTTTGATACTATTATTGATATGCTCAAGGAAAATGACGATGCTACCTACGTCCATACAACCACAATGCAAAACCATAAGCCCTATGTGGATGAGAACAATAAGGACGATGAATTGGGCTTTTATCTTGAGGGTGTTCGT
Organism: uncultured Oscillospiraceae bacterium; assembly: GCA_964560565.1. Taxonomy (GTDB): domain Bacteria; phylum Bacillota; class Clostridia; order Oscillospirales; family Ruminococcaceae; genus CAZLMF01. The sequence continues at coordinate 2,986 of CAZLMF010000088.1, read as the reverse complement.
CATTCAAGCGATGCACTTGAGGATTTTACGGAGCAACTAAAGGAACTTGACGAGCCTACTATCGTGTTGTTTATCGGTGACCATTACCCTTGCTTTAACGCATCAAGTGGTGTGTACGAGGAGCTAGGGATTGACCAGTCAAACTGCTACAAGCTTTACGAGCAAAGCTATCTGCTTTGGAGCAACTATGATGCTGACCTCACTAAAGCACCACAGGAGCAAGTTTCTGCGTTCTACCTACCCCATGTGCTTGTGGATGTTATAGAAGCACCTCAATCGAACTTTATTGGCACTATGCTCGACAAGATGAAGGAGCTACCTAACTATACCCTTACAGGGCGCGGTGACATCGGACATGATAGCGAGCTTGATATGCTCACCTATGACAGAATAAGGGGAGATCGCTATTCCTATGAAGAGATTAGCTTTGACATTGAATATAAAAATCTATCAATCAACAATACATTACAACGGAGCAAATAATGATAAAAATCCCGACTAAACTAACAAAAAGAGATTACGGTAAGGTTTTCCTTACCGGATTTCTTATGGCAGCTGTGATTTTGCTACCCTCGATTATATACAATCGAGGCGTAATGCTATTATCCAATGATTTTAATACGCAGCAGATGCCGTTCTATGTTCTTGCAAATGATCAGATTAAATCCGGTGAGATATTTTTCTCGAACCTCACTGATTTAGGCACACCATTTCTAGGCTCATACATGTTTTATATGCTTGGGTCTCCGTTTTTTTGGCTGACACTGCCGTTCCCATCGTTTATGTTGCCATATCTTATGGGGCCACTACTTGCAGTAAAGTTTGGGATTGCAACTCTTACGTCCTATATTTTTATTTGCAGATATGTTAAAAGGCCAAGTATTGCAATAATAGGTGCGCTTTTATACGCATACTCAGGGTTTCAGATTTTCAACACCTTTTACAATCACTTTCATGATATGACTGCCTTTTTCCCTCTAATGCTTATTGCACTTGATGAGCTTGTGGAGAACGATAGGAAGGGCTGGTTTGCCCTTACAGTAATGCTTAACCTTTCTACAAACTATATTTTTTTTGTGGGACAGGCTATGTTTATAGTGGCATATTATGTTGTAAAGATTATTTCAGGCGACTATAAATTTACCGTACGAAGCTTTATTAAAGTAGCAGTTGAAGCGATATTGGGAATGCTAGCCGCTGCTTATGTATTTACTGCGGTTTTCTTTATTTCGCAAAATCCACGCACTGACGAGCGACTTAGCGGCTGGAGTGCGTTTGTTTACAATAACTCCATGAAGTATGTTGAAATATTGCGTGCATTTTTACTCCCAACGGATACACCTCATATTGAGCCGTTTTTCCCTAAAGACGCAACAACAAGGTGGCAGTCCCTCCAAGCATACATACCCATGTTTTCATTTGCGGGCGCTCTGGCAATAGTAAAGGCAAAGCGCAAAAGCTTTGTGTCACGCCTGCTTATAATTTGCACAATAGTTGCTTTAGTGCCGATACTAAATAGCATTTTCTATCTTTTTAACAGCTTTTACTATGCACGCTGGTATTATATGTTCCTGCTGATAATTGCTCTTGCGACTGCGATTAGCCTTGATAATATAGGGGAAATGATGCCTCAGCTGCGCAGTTCAATGAAAAAGATAGCGATACTGCAAATTGTGTTTGTTGTTGTAGTCACGTTCTTCCCAAGAGTGGATAACACAGGTGTATTGAGAATGGGCCTTTCCGATAAGTCCTATTTTGGCTTCTTTATTGCCTATACTGCAATTGCGCTTTTTGGAAGTTTCTTTGTTTTGTGGTGCCTGAAATTTTATAAAAAGCCCAGACGTTTTGCGCACTACATTTCCGTCTGTTTGGTAGCACTTGTGATTGTAAATGGCACAGTAAATGTTATTGCAATGAAAGTAGCTGAGGGGAAGACTAATTATTACGCCAACAGCTATATTAATGCACGAGATGCACTTGACGACATAAAAACTGACGACAGCTTTAGGCTTGATACCTCTCGCATCTACTATAATGCGCATATGTGGTGGGGCATACCGTCAATGGCGACATTCAATTCAAACATTAGCGGCTCGGAGCTGGCTTTTTATGAAGCCATAGGGGAGGAACGCTTTGTTGCAACCATGCCAACAGATGATATGTACGGCTTAAGAGGCTTTTTATCTGTAAAGTATGTTGTCTACTCCAAGGGTAAGAAGGATATAATGCCAGGGCTTACCTTCTATTATTCGAAGCTTGGATATGATTTCTACATTAACAAAAACTATATTCCCATGGGATTTACCTATGACTACTCAATCAATGAGCTGAATTTTAGGAATATAACAAAGTGGAAAAGGCATATTTCATTGGTGCAATCAATGGTGCTTACAGATGAGCAAGTTGAGAAGTATCGTGATGTGCTCACGCCTATTCTTGAAAGTGATGAGGAAACCCCTCTATACCTTAATTACAACGACTACCTTAGAGAGACGGAAAAACGCAAGCAGTCCGTAGCTTATAACTTCAAATGGGAGAAAAACGGATTTAGTGCGGACATTAATCTTGAGACACCGGAGCTTGTATTCTTCAGCGTTCCGTATGACGAGGGATTTACAGCTACAATAAACGGCAACAAGGCGGAGATAGAGCGAGTCAACATTGGCTTTATGGCGGTACTTTGCCAGCCGGGCGAGAACCATATAGAGTTTAGCTACAAGCCTAAAGGTATAGAGTTTTTATTTATTATTTCAATAATTTCATTCTTGGCAATTATAGCTTACATGCTGTTTCCAAGGATTAAACAACGTTTTTGTCGTATTGACTCGAGCAGAATAAAATGATAAAATTATAAACATGACAATATTATTTTTGCAACAAGGAGGTTTTGTGGTATGAAGCGATTTAGCAGGATTAGTCTTATTATTTTAGTGCTCCTTCTAGTGGCACTCTGCGGCTCTGTCAGTGCTGAGGACAGCACAACTAC
>CAZLMF010000087.1:0-6560 GCA_964560565.1 uncultured Oscillospiraceae bacterium | reverse complement strand
AATATGGAGCGGTATCGAAGTGGTCATAACGGGGCTGACTCGAAATCAGTTTGCGAGCAATCGCACGTGGGTTCGAATCCCACTCGCTCCGCCAAAAAGCCTGCCGATTTCATGTCGGCGGTTTTTTATTAATCCGCTTGAAATAAGAATGTTTTCACGATGCGTAAATAATAAAGCTTATTTATATCATGAACAACCACAAAGGAGATTTAATGACTTTCAAAGAACTAAACCTAATCGAGCCAATTTTAAAATCGGTGGCAAAGGCAGGGTATGAAACCCCGTCACCAATCCAAGCCGAGGCAATTCCTATGCTTTTAGAGGGCAGGGATTTACTTGGATGTGCCCAAACAGGCACAGGAAAAACCGCCGCATTCGCTATCCCCATTTTGCAAAGGCTGTATAAGCCAACTTACGACAAAACACAGAAAAGAAAAATACAAGCATTGATTTTAACTCCCACAAGAGAGCTTGCTCTTCAAATATCAGAAAGCTTCAAAGCTTACGGGCGTTTTACAGGGCTCTATACAACCGTCATATTCGGCGGCGTAGGACAGGCCCCCCAAGTAGCTGCTCTTCGCAAAGGCGTGGATATTTTGGTGGCAACACCGGGTAGGCTCAACGACTTAATCGAGCAAAACCACTGTGATTTAAGTCATGTCAACATGTTCGTATTAGACGAAGCTGATAGGATGCTTGACATGGGATTTATTCACGATGTTAAGAGAATAATAGCACAAGTGCCAAGTGAGCGTCAGACTCTTTTATTCTCCGCTACCATGCCCAATGAGATTTCTTCACTGTCCTCATCCATACTCCGTGATCCGGTCACAGTAAACATTACGCCGGTTTCGTCAACAGTGGAAGTGATTGAGCAATCCGTTTATTTTGTGGATAGAGTCAATAAAGGACTACTGCTTAAAGACCTGCTTAAAAACGAGGAAATCACCTCAGTGCTTGTCTTTTCCCGTACTAAGCACGGCGCAGATAAAATTTGCAAGTTGCTCAACGATGCCGATATTACCGCAAGCGCTATCCATAGCAATAAATCTCAAAATGCACGTCAAACCGCATTGAGAAGTTTCAAGAATGGCAAAATTCGTGCCTTAGTAGCCACGGACATTGCAGCACGAGGCATTGACGTCGATAGCCTTTCGCTTGTTGTTAATTATGACCTGCCAGAAGTACCTGAAACTTACGTTCACCGCATTGGCAGAACGGGCAGAGCAGGACTATCCGGCGTTGCGGTTTCTTTTTGTGATTTCGGCGAAAAATCGTATCTGAGGGATATCCAAAAGCTAATTAAATTTGAAATTCCTGTTGTAGACGACCACGCATATCCTATGCGGATTTTTGAGGCTCCCCCGTCTAAATCTTCAATGCCATCAAGATTTTCACGTGCTGAAAGAGAAGCAAAGGCGAGCAGGAAGAAAAAAAGCAACAGAAAGTACTCCTCTTCGAAGAAGCCTCGTTCACGATAATTTCAAGTTGAAAGAAATGACACCATGAGAATCGAAATTTTCCCCGCTACTCTTGCAGACGCAGAAGCTTTAGTCGCAATACAGCAAAAGGCATTCAAACGTCTGTATGACATCTATCATGATGAAGGCAACCCATATCTGCGCGGGACGGATGAAATAGAAAAATGGCTGAGTTGGCCGAACAGTTATGTCTATAAAATATTCGCTGGCGGTGAGTTGGTTGGCGGTGTCGCTTTCTGGGAACGACGGGTGCGCGGATTGCCCGGTGAATACTATCTTGCTCGTATCTATATCTTACCTGAGATGCAAGGCAAGAGTATTGCGTCTACCGCGATTATTCTTTGTGAAGCTACAGTATATAATGCAAACTGCTGGTCGTTAGATTTTCCCATTGACCAAATTGCAAACCGCCTTTGCTATGAAAAAGCGGGCTATAAAGATGTGGGCGAAACGCGAGAACAGAGCGAAGGTAAAATTGTGTTGGCTCTTTATGAGAAGATTATCTCGACTTTCCGTGACATCAAAAAGCATCTTGATAACCCGATAGTTCGAAAAATCATAGCGTATAGTGCGTTTGACCCAACCCCGGAAGCGATGGACAAAAAGGCGGTAGAGTATCGCCGCCATGATAGCTGGCAGCTATACGGTTGGGTGAAAAGTGGCGAGTTGCTGGGCATATGCGGTTTTGAAGTACATTCCGACTATTTAGAAATTCTTAATATTGCCGTGGATGAAAATATTCGTTCGCAAGGTGTTGGAAAAAGCATGATAACAGCTTTATCGGAACAGTATGCAGTGCCGATAGAAGCCGAAACCGATGACGACGCTGTAGGCTTCTACTGTAAAACAGGATTTGAAGCGATTGAAATTCAAAAATATAATATGCGTCGTTGGTCTTGTGTTAAGCCCACTCCTACTTCCTTCAATAATGAAACTGACGAAGAAAGACAAGAGAGTCTTGCCGAGACAGCTACAATAGGCAAAAGTTAAAACTACCAATAAAATAATCACCTGTCAGAAATGATAGGTGATTATTTATGTCTATTTCAAAGGGGCAGCCTGTGAGGGCAAAACCACGGTGAGATTTAAGCTCGGTGTATAGTGGATGTTAATGAAAAGGGTTTTTTCTCCACTCACTCATTCGCTCTTGTTATCAAAACCACGCACTCAACGTGTAAATTTTAGGCTGTTTAGCTTCTTAGAGCAAAACGATATTCCGATTAATACCCATGGTCAACATGTTTCCATTGCCATAATTAGCGCAGTAACTTTTGTCATTTTTCTCATAATGTCCACCATGTTACTTTATATCAATTTTCATCTCAAATGGCGCTAAGCTTATTTCCTCCTTTGAGATTGAGAAACTTTGATTTTGGTCAGTATTGTTGAAGATAAGCCGAGCGGACAGCTTGTCGCTTGTGCGTGTAGTGACTTCCACATCGTCGGGCAGTCCCTCGATAATCTCCATTTTCATCTCTAAAAGAATGTCATGAATGAGCCTGTTATAAAGGCTTTTTTCGCAAACTGTTCCTATGTAGTATGCTACACCCTTCCCATAACTGTTTCTTGTAATAGCAGGCTTGCCCTTGTAGAATTCGCTGTCATATACAGCTATTGCTGTTGCTGTCTCGGTATGAATAACGTCGCACCATTGACGGCATTTATATGTTTTCCCATCGTCATATTTTATCGCTGCACTGCTATATCCTATTGGATCATATTCCTCAACATATACACCTGCAAGCTGACGATATACCGTCGGAAGAAGTGACATTATGCAATTGTTGTTGCTGTCCTTTACGCCGCTTCTGTTTGTGAGAATTACTCCTCCGCCATTTTCAGCAAATTCATATATTCTCTTTGCAACCGTTTCGTCAGTGATATACATCTCAGGAGCTGCGATAACTTTGTATTTTGAAAAATCAGCTTTCTCACTTATTATATCAACATTAAGCCCATATTTGGTAAAGGCACGATGAATCAGCATTAGCTGTTCTAGGTAGTACATTCCATTAGTCTGAGGCTGAAGCTTGAAAGCGTATTCGTTATCGGGGGAGTATAGAATTGCGACGTCAGACTTAATCTCCGTCTCTTGCAATACCTTGAGTGTCTTTGCCTCTTCGCATAGTTGCGAAAATTCTTCAAAACGTCTACCTGGAACATTCGAGTGGTCAATAAGTCCGTGCCAGTGCATTTCCGCACCACTGACCGCAGTTCTCCATCTAAAATGCACAACAGTATCTGCGCCATGAGCAAACGCCTGCAAGGAATATCCTTTTATCATGCCGGGGTATGTGGTTCTTGCCATGGGCGCCCAACAACCGAGCCCTCCGCTAAGCTGTTCCATAATCCAGAATTTATCCTGCTTAACACCTCTCATTAAGTCAAGATGAAATGCGTGGGAGTAACATTGCTCAGCGTTTTCTGGAATCTTCGTAACGGGGTAATTGTCATAGGAAAGAAAATCAAGACCTGCAAACTCATTGTAGAAATTAGGCATGTTCTCACAAAACCAAGCATTGGTTGTAATCTGCGTATTCGGACAATTTCTCCTAATAATTCCTGCTTGACGGTTAATATGTACAATCATGTCATCAGAAGCATACCGATTAAAATCAAGCATAAAAGCAGGGTTGAGCCATGCGTTGGGATAGCTTCCGTAAGGAGGCTTTATCTGCTCCCACGACGAATATTCGCCGCTCCAAACATTGTTTCCGTACGCATTGTTGAGCTCCTCAAGATTTTTGTACTTCTTTTTCAGCCACTTTCTATACTTTTCGATGCAGTTTTCGCAAAAACAGAAGTTGGCTTCCATCTCGTTGTCAATCTGCCATGCAATGACCGATTTGTTGTCGGCATATCGCTTTGTCATTGTTTCGACAATTCTATCAGCGTAACGCAAAAAATCAGGATTGTTTATACACCTGTGGCCTCGTATTCCCGTAGCGGTTTTTTTGCCGTCACGCTCGGTTTGAACAGCGTCCGGATACTTTTCGTAAAACCAAAGCGGAGGGCAGTTAGTGGGAGTGCATAGCACTACACTAATATTGCGCTCGGCAAATATACTGATAATTTCGTCAAGCCATTGAAAGTCGAACTTTCCATCGCGCGGCTCAAGCCTGCACCAAGCAAATTCGCTCATGCGAACAATACTGACGCCTGTTTTCTTCATTAAATCTGCGTCCGCTACCCATAGGGATTTATCCCAATGCTCCGGATAATAATCAACACCTATATTCATAATTTACTCCTTATCTATTTTAAAATATTACTTTAAAAAATTATGCAAATGTGGCTTTACACTTGTGTGGTCGTGTCCTGTTGACGACATAACATGCCAAATATGCTTTGCGTTGTTTTCGGTTAATATGTTATCATATTAACTCGGGAATGAGCCCACTACACCGTCATTCTTCGCTGCACTTATCAAAAGCACATATGGTGAATTGTCGGCAAACACCACAATAGCAGTAGAGCAAGTAAATGCCAATAACCTTATCCTTTTCTAACTTACTCCCTCGGTTTTACACAAAGCTTCATAAACGAATGTGTGCTTATCATTCCTTGTTGTAATGATAACATTATAGTACGAACCGTTCAAGTGAAAATTCTGAACACACTTTCGATTTTTTAACATTTTTCAAATTAATTTTTCTAGTACTTCACATTAAACATACGATAACTAGCAAATATTGAGAATAAATGAATGTTAAATATTCAGCACCGTTGACAACTGGGCTTAATTATTTTATACTGAGGAAAACCAACAAAAAAGAGGGCATTGTTATGAAAATAAATCGCAACATCTATCCGCATAATATCGAAGTGAAAAAACTGCCGTTCTATTTGACAGGTATCGGAGGAAGTGAAACGCAAAGTCCTATCGTAAGGGTGGAAGGCTATCATTGGCATCAGATTTTGTTCAGCGAATGCGGCAAAGGCACGCTAAAGTTTGACAATACCACAGTTTCCATTGATGAGAATTTTCGCAATGACTTTCCGTTGACGTATCTTGCGAAGGAGGCAGGAATTACTCCACAACATCTTTGTAGGATTTTCAAGGAGTCCATGAATATGCGACCTACTGACTATGTTGTCAAGCGACGGTTACGAGAGGCAAAAAGACTTATTCAACAAAACGAACTGCCTATTTCCGAAGTCGCCATTAGGTCAGGCTTTTCCGATGCCGCATACTTCAGCACAGTATTCAAAAAGCACGAGGGCTTGACGCCCTTAGAGTATAGAAAAAGAATGAGATAAGGATGGTTGAAGGAAATGAAAAGCAAAGTTAACGAAATTTTAGAAGGCATCTTGGAAATGGCATAAGCTATTAAAAAAATTTAAATTATAGGATAAACTTATGAAAAAAATAAGTTTATCCTATTGACTATCACAGACTACTATGATAGTATGGACTATAGAAATAGTCTAAGGAGCGATTACTTTGGAAAAGAAGATTTTTGACAGTGAACTCAAGGTCATGGAAATTGTATGGGGAAACGAGCCGATAAGCGCAAAGGAAGTTAGTATTCTTGCAAGCAGTGAAATTGGATGGAGCAAGAATACAACCTATACCATTTTGACAAAGCTTGAAGCCAAGGGCTTTATCAAGAGAGAAGACCCCGGATTTATATGCACATCGCTTGTATCAAAGGAGCATATATGCAAAAGTGAAGCAAAAAGCCTAGTCGATAAATTATTCAACGGCTCAAAAAAAGCGCTTTTTTCAGCTCTTCTTAAAGATGAATCCTTAACAGAAAAAGATATTGAAGAACTGAGAAAAATCATCGAAGCGAGGTGACAATAAAATTGGACGAAGTTTTCTATTGGTTATTTAATATGAGCATCGTCGCGTCGCTTTCGGGACTCATTGTTTTATTGATTAGCTGTGTAAAAGAGATACCAAGGCGAGCAATCTCCGTCTTATGGATAGTTCCGTTTTTGCGTATGTGGATACCAGTAGGCATTGGAAGCAAGTGCGGCTTGATGTCCCTGATTTCACATTTTACGACCAAAACAGTTGTTTTGTATGATTCAATTGAGGAAGCAACACTTTCTATGACCAACAGCTTAATGGAC
>CAZLMF010000086.1:0-6613 GCA_964560565.1 uncultured Oscillospiraceae bacterium | reverse complement strand
CTGCCGCCAAAATGCACAAGGGGTTTGGCCGAAGCTTTAATACATTCGCAAAGCTTTTGGCGCACGCCACTTATAACTTCATCCACATCGATATTTGAGGTGCGGTTGAGCTTCATAAGCTTTTGGTCGGGAGCTATTACAGTTAAGTTTTCTCGCACCTTGCCCTTGCAATAAATCGGTGAAACTTCTACACCACTTTGAAGTGCCAGCTCCTCAAAAACGTTTGCATTATCCTCGCCAACAACGCAAATTGCAGTGTTTTTTACCCCAAGCCCGTTTAGTACACGGCTGACGTTTAGCCCCTTGCCGCCTGCTTCAGTGCGCTCATCAAGCACTCTAATAGGGTCATCATAGTAGAAATCATCAACCCAAAGGGTGCAGTCTAAGCAAGGGCTTAGTGTAACTGTGATTATATCCTTAAACATTTGTCCCCCATTATGCCTTTTTGCTGACTATCGTCCCTTGCCTTGTTTCCTCAATTGCATAGCCCATTTCAGCGATTTGGTCACGCAGGCTGTCAGCAGTGGCAAAGTCCTTTGCGGCACGAGCTTCCTTGCGCTTATCAACAAGTGCCATAACGCTTTCGGGTATTTTCTCCTCAACTTTAAGATTATACAGTAATCCCAGTACGCCGGCAATTTCGTCAAGCTGTGCAGCGTAGCATTCAAGATCAGAGTGGTTATACTCACCTGTTAAGGCTGTATTTATCTCACGCACAAGCTCAAACATTACACCAAAAGCATCTGCGGTATTGAGGTCGTCCTCCATTGCTGCGGCAAATTGTTCCTTATAAGACGTTGTGCTTTGTTTGATATTGTCGGAAAGCTTGCCCTGCGGCGCATCAGAAAGCGCTCTTTCAAGAGTTTCACGGCAATTATATATCCTTTCAAGTCCTGCTTTTGCAGCCTCGATTGAATCAGTGGAATAGTTGATGGGGTTGCGGTAATGAGACTGAAGCACAAAAAATCGAATTACCTCATATCCATACTGCTTTGCCACATCACGCACAAGGAAAAAGTTCCCCTTTGATTTAGACATTTTGCTGTTGTCAACGCTTATCATGCCATTGTGCATCCAGTAGCGTGCCAACTCATGCCCTGTTGCACATTCGCTTTGTGCGATTTCGTTCTCGTGGTGGGGGAATATAAGGTCGCTGCCGCCCCCGTGAATATCGATGGTGTCGCCGATATAGTGGCGTGACATAGCCGAGCATTCAATATGCCAGCCTGGTCTGCCCTTGCCCCAAGGGCTATCCCAGTAAGGCTCGCCCTCCTTTGCCGCTTTCCAAAGGGCAAAGTCAACTGCGTCACGCTTTTGCTCGCTTACGTCAATGCGTGCCCCTGCCTGCAAATCCTCGAGCGGCATATGAGAAAGCTTGCCATAATCCTCAAACTTTGAGGTTGAGAAGTAGACATCGCCCCCAGCTTGATAGGCATAACCCTTATCAATTAGAGTCGAAATTATATCAAGGATTAAATCCATGCTTTGCGTTACTTTTGGGTGAATATCAGCATCTCGCACATTTAGCCCATGAGCGTCTGTGAAGTACTCAGTAATCATTTCCTCGCTATGCTCAAGGGAGGAGATTCCCCTAAGTTTTGCCTGTTTAATAATTTTATCATCAACGTCAGTGAAATTTTGCACAAACTTAACTTTATAGCCTGCATACTCAAAATAACGACGCAGTGTGTCAAACACGCAAATCTGCCTTGAATTGCCGATATGCATTAAATTATAAACCGTAGGGCCGCAGGCATAAATGCCTACTTTGCCTTCGTGTAGAGGAATGAATTCCTCCTTTTGCCTTGTGAGCGTGTTGTATATTCTCATATATGTCTACTCCTTTTGTTACTCCTGTATATCTATGGTATCGGTATTTGCGTCTTTTATATGTTCATTTAATTTTTCAGTCAACTTATCAATCAGCATTAACTGCTTGCAGAACTGCTGAGAAACAGGGTCAGGCATGTGAACCTGGTCAAGGTCTTGAACCTTCAAACCATTACGCTTAACGATTGTCGCAGGAACGCCCACCGCTGTTGAATTGGGTGGCACTTCCTCAAGCACTACCGCATTAGAGGCAATCTTTGAGTTCTCACCCACTGTAAAGGGGCCAAGAATACGCGCGCCTGCTCCAACCATTACGTTGTTGCCTAAGGTTGGGTGGCGCTTGCCTGAGTCCTTGCCTGTTCCGCCAAGTGTTGCGCCTTGATATATAGTGCAGTTGTTGCCTATTTCCGAAGTTTCACCGATGACAACACCGCTGCCATGGTCAATAAACAAGCCTTTTCCTATTTTTGCTCCGGGGTGTATTTCTATTCCTGTTTTTCTGGCTGCACGCTGTGAAATCCAACGTGCAATGAGGTAGTGCCCATGCTCATAGAACCAATGCGCTCGCCTATATGAGCGAACTGCCCTGTAACCGGGATACAGCAGCCATATCTCGAACAGGCTTTTAGCCGCAGGATCTCGCTCACGGATAGCCTGTAGTTCTTCCCTTATTTGCTTAAACACTCAATCAAACCCTTTCGGTTAAGATGTGATTCATACTATAACTTATGTTTGAATGGTAATAGTTGTAACAAGTTTCATGCTGTGCTATTTAGAAGGGTCGATTGCATTGCGGTATGCCCACAAATACTGTATCCCTGAAATAACAGTAAGTGCCGCTGAAATCCACATTGCAATATGGCATCCAAGGGAAAGCGAATCATATAGGTCGCTTGGAACGGTAAAAGTCTGATTGGCTGATAAAATGCCAATCCCGAATATTATTGATACCATTTGAGAGATGGTTTTAAGCTTCCCTGTTATGCTAGCAGCAATAACAATGCCCTCTGATGAGCTTGCCGCAAGGCGCAGTCCTGATACCATAAATTCGCGCATTACAATGATTACTATCACGATATCACTTACTAGGGAATGTTCAAGCAGTATAATAAATGCCGTGACCGTAAGCGCTTTATCTGCTAGAGGGTCAAGGAACTTGCCGAAATTCGTAACTAGGTTGTGCTTTCTTGCGAGCATACCATCAAGGGCATCTGTAAGTGAAGCCAGCGCAAATATAATTAGCGCCCATAGGAAATTCATTGGTATATTAAGCTTCATTAGAACCACAAATACGGGTATCATAAACACTCTTAGCATTGTAAGCTTGTTGGCAATATTCATCTTTACTTCCGCCTCCGCTTTTAATTTATCACTACACTTTAGTTTTACCTAAATAACCTCGCCTATAAGGTCGTAATCTATTATCTCTGTTATTTTTACTTCAATAAACTCACCGATTTTGCGCTTATCGGCACTTGTAAAGAATACCTTGCCATCAATTTCAGGCGCGTCAGCTTCCGTGCGACCAAAGTAGCACTGCGCATATCGGTCAAAACCTTCTACAACGACAATGACGGTTTGTCCGATTTTTTGCTCGTTTAATTGTTCCATAATGGGCATTTGGCTCTCCATTATATGGTTTGCACGTTCTTGCTTGGTTTCCTCGTCAAGCTGATTTTCCATTTGACCTGCGACTGTCCCCTCTTCTTGGGAGTAAGCAAAACAGCCCACATGGTCAATGCGCATATCGCTAACAAATTGGTCAAGCTGAGCAAATTGCTCCTGTGTTTCACTGGGGAAACCTGCAATAAAGGTGGTGCGTAGGGTTATTCCCGGCACACGCTCCCTTATGTTCTCAATAAGGACACGCAAGCTTTCTTCACTGCCAAAGCGGTTCATCTGTCTTAGTATATCCTCATTGACATGCTGAATTGGCAGGTCAAGATATTTGCATATCTTTGGTTGAGAGGCAATTGTGTCAAGTAACTCGTCTGTAATCCTTTCGGGGTAGCAGTAAAGCAAGCGTATCCATTTAAGCTGCTCTATCTCGCAAAGGCTGTTAAGCAGCTGCGGGAGCTTGCTGTACATGGTAGTATCTTGTGCTACTAATATTACCTCGAGCACACCATTGTCTGCAAGCCATTTTGCTTCTGATAAAATATCATCAAGCTCACGCTCACGATATTCGCCTCGAATACTTGGGATTGCACAGTAGCTGCAGCAATTATTGCAACCATCAGATATTTTCAAATATGCATAAAAGGGCAAAGTGGATATAATCCTCTCGCCGCATAAGGGTAGATTTTTCTTGTCACCATATCGCTGAGTTTGAGCTTTCTCACCCTCAAAAGCCTTTGTAAGCACTTCGACAATGTCGCTATTGCTACCTATCCCTAAAATAATGTCCGCCTCAGGGATTTCGGTTGCAACCTCCTGCTTGTAACGCTCAGCTAGGCAACCTGTTATTATCACCTTTTTGATTTTGCCCTCTTCTTTAAGAGTGCAAAATTCAAGGATATTATCTATACTTTCCTGTTTTGCGGATTCAATGAAGCCGCAGGTGTTTACAATTACCGCATCCGCCATTGCTGCATCCGGGGTAAGCTCAAATCCACCACGTTTAAGCAAACTGAGCATAAGCTCAGCATCAACTTGATTTTTTGGGCATCCAAGGGATACCATCCCGACTTTAATCGCCATAGTTATCTCCATTTTCTATATAATCTGATATTGCACTCTTTATGTCGGCATAATTGTGTCCCATTCTCGCAAGGGCGTTTGTAACTTTGTTGACGCCCTTTTCGTCGGTTAGGTAGCGTGCGTATTTGCGCTCGATAAGCTGCGCTATTCGCGCGGTTGCGTCCTCGTATTCGTACTCCTCAAGCACCTCTTCCACAAGCTCACGGGATAAGCCCTTTTGCATCATATCCCATTTAACCTTGCGTAGCCCAAAACGTTTAGTGAAGATTAAGTTTATAGCAAGCTTTGTTGCGTATTTTGCATCATCAACAAACCCAATCTCCACCATTTTATCGCAGGTTTTGCGCGCTATTTCCTCATCGTAGGTTTTTTCAAGCTTTTTATAAAGCTCCGCATAACAATGGTCACGGTAACCCAAAAGGTATAGCGCACGCTCATGCGCCTTGCGCTCTATAAAAGTCATATCGTTAATCATGGTTTGCTCTTTCTGTTATTGTTTGCGTATGGATTTTAGTTGTGAATTAATCGTCGTTAGGGTCGAACTCCTCGAAATTATCATCTTCACTGACTTCAAGGGTGACCTTTACAGGTGGCTTCGCTGCCGATTTAGAGCGCGCCGCCGGCGCTGCGGCTGCAACAGCCTTCTTGGTCTTTTTGGACACCATAACAACCTTGTCCATATCGGCTATTACCTGCTTTTCTACCTCATCCATAAGGTCAGGGTTGTCAGCCAGATAATCTTTCGTGTTGTCACGTCCCTGTCCTAAGCGATCGCCATTGTAGCTAAACCATGCTCCGCTTTTGTTGATTACATCAAGCTCAACAGCTAAGTCGAGCAGCTCACCAACACGAGAAATGCCCTTGCCGTACATAATATCGAATTCGCACTCTTTAAAAGGAGGTGCAACCTTGTTCTTTACAACCTTGCAGCGTGTGCGGTTGCCAAGAACCTCACCACTTGACTTAATCGCCTCGCCTCTGCGCACTTCAATGCGAACTGTGGAGTAAAATTTAAGCGCACGACCGCCCGGTGTGACCTCTGGATTGCCGTATGCAATGCCAATCTTCTCACGAATTTGGTTAATGAATATAGCAACGCAGTTTGACTTTGAAATGACGCTTGTAAGCTTTCTTAATGCCTGAGACATAAGTCTTGCCTGTAAGCCGATATGGGAATCGCCCATTTCGCCCTCAATCTCCGCTTTTGTGACCATTGCAGCAACCGAGTCAAGAACTATTACATCAATTGCGCCCGAGCGCACAAGCGCCTCGGTAATCTCAAGGGCTTGCTCGCCTGTATCAGGCTGTGAAACAAGCAAATTCTCTGTATCTACACCTAAATTGTTGGCATATACAGGGTCAAGAGCATGCTCAACGTCAATAAACGCTGCTGCGCCCCCAAGCTTTTGAGCCTGTGCAATGATTGATAGCGCTACTGTTGTCTTCCCTGAGCTTTCAGGGCCGTAAATCTCTGTTACTCTGCCCCTGGGAACTCCCCCAATGCCGAGTGCCAAGTCAAGTGTCAATGAGCCTGTGGGCACACTTTCAACATCAAGTGTTGTAGTTGCGCCAAGCTTCATTACTGCACCTGCTCCATATTGCTTTTCTATTTGAGCTATTGCAGTTTCCAGTGCCTTTTGTCTATCCTCCGGATTTTGCTGCCTGACAACCTCAAGCTTCTTTTTTGTTTCCACCTTTGCCATTTACTAATCCTCCTTATGCTTTGTAGCCATAGACTACTCTATTAATTCCGCTATAATCCGCTATACATCCTATACTAACAAGCTCATTGCGTTTGAGAATCTCCATTACTTGCTCGTGTTGATTTACTCCAACCTCGTAAGCCAATATGCCGTCTGCCTTTAGCCTTCTTACCCAAAGGGGAGTAAGTCCACGATAGAAGGAAAACCCGTCCTCTCCGCCAAATAGCGCCTGTGAGGGTTCGTTTTTTACCTCTGTCATCAGGTTTTGCATGTCATCACTTGTAAGATACGGTGGGTTTGATATAACCGCATCAAGCATGGGAAGTTGCTCCACCGTTTGCGGTTTTAATGCGTCACCGCTAATTACTTGAATTTCGACA
>CAZLMF010000085.1:0-6634 GCA_964560565.1 uncultured Oscillospiraceae bacterium | reverse complement strand
AATAAATGGAAGCTTGCTATCACTTCTATCGTTACACTACTGCCAATTTTAGCAGGGCTTATATTATGGTCAAGGTTACCCGAAAAAGTCGCAATCCATTTTGGAAAAAACGGCGTGGCAGACGGTTGGAGCAGTAAGCAATTTGCTGTTTTTGCGCTACCTGTTTTTCTGCTGTTAGTTCACTGGGTTGTAGTTTTCTTTACAATGCTTGACCCTAAGGCAAAGAATATCAACGGGAAAGTCTTTGGTATAGTGCTTTGGGCTTGCCCTGTGGTATCTTTGTTTGGCGCTATGGCAACTTACACTTATGCACTGGGCTATAATGTTAATGTTGAGCTTATTGCGTTTTTATTTATTGGGGCTTTATTCATTGTGATAGGCAACTATCTGCCTAAATGCAAGCAGAATTATACCGTTGGAATAAAAATACCGTGGACTTTAAACGATGAGGGCAACTGGAACCATACCCACAGATTTGCCGGATGGGTTTGGGTGGCAGGGGGCATAATTGTAATACTGACCTCGTTTTTTAGGCAATATCTAGTATTCCTTGTTGTGACAGCTTTAATCGTGTTAATCCCCGTGATTTACTCCTACATTTACTTTAGAAAGCACAATAAGGACAGGGAATAGGAAAAAAAGGGAGCCGTTTGGCTCCCTTTTACTATCTTCAATTTTATAAAGCTTAAGGCTTAAGCATTCGCCTCATAGTAGGCAGAATTTTTGCAATACCCAGTGCAATAATTACTGCAATTACAATCTCAAGGATTCCGTTTGTGGCAATTGTTGTCCCAATTAAACCAAGAAGTGCAGAGCCTGCAACCCCGATTGCTTGCGCATACTGCTCTCCAAAAAAGGTGTAAATGCCAAACAGAACAAACAATGTGTTTGCCAGTGTGCCTGCAACGGCTGCGGCAATGCATGCGAAATATCCCTTTTTGTCAATCTTTGTAAGTCCTTTATAGCATAGTCCTGCGAAAACTCCGATAAGTATTCTTGGCACAAAGCATATCACAAGGCTAAGCACGTTCCCAGGCTTATATGCAGGCGTGAAAACAAATGCCAAAAAGGGGTTCGGCGGCGTGAAAGTCCATACAATGAAGCTAAATAGCCCTGCGGAAAAGCCCACTATCGCACCGGTTCCTGTGCCAAGCAAAATGGCGGCTAAGATTACGGGGACATGCGCTAAGGTCGCAACCATCGGTCCTATGGGGAGTGAACCTAGGGGTGTGAAGCAAAAGATTGCTTCGATTGCAATTAATAGGGATAACTGAACGAGTCTGCGTGTTTTTGTGTTTTCCATTATTTCCTCCTTGCTGCTATTCCGCTTAAGCGGATACAGCGCAATAAATTTTATATCAATCCGCCTTGCAATTGCTCGCAATTTGCAACGTAGACTAATAACGGATTACTCTGAGCAGTTTTTCTTGTATATTTGGTATAACCCCTCAAGCAGTAGGGTATTATCCACCTTTATATCACTTTTACAATAAGGTACAACAGTATTTGCAAAGCCCCCTGTTGCCACAATGACACATTCGCCGCCTAGCTCTGCGCTGTAACGCTCAACCATACCATCTATCATGCCGGCAGTTCCGTATAAGATGCCTGAGCGCATACTTTCAATGGTATTTGTGCCGATTACGCTGTCGATAGGCTCAGTGTTGATGTAGGGGAGCTGTGCGGTGCGGGTTGAAAGGGCATCAAGGGATATCTTTACGCCCGGATAAATCGAGCCGCCCAATAAACCGCCGTTTGCATCTAGTGCGGTAATGGTGGTGGCAGTGCCAAGGTCGAAGATTACACAGGGCATTTTGTACTTATTCATAGCCGCAACCGCACAGCAAACAAGGTCGCTGCCTAAAGCGGCAGGGTTGTCAATTTTAATGTTAAGCCCTGTCTTTATCCCTGGGCCTATTGTAAGGACTTTGCAGTTTAAAAGCTTCCTAACCGCCCTTTTTATAAGGGGCAGCAAAGGGGGCACAACCGATGAAATTATTGCCCCGTCAAAAAGCTTTGGTGAGAATCCATATAGGGAAATAATATTCGAAAATTCAATAGCGTATTGATCCTCCATCTTAGAGGGGTCTGTGGAAATGCGGGACTCAAAGGAAAGCTCATCGCCGTCAAAGGCGCCAAGCACTATATTAGTGTTGCCAATATCAACAGTAAATACCATTGCTTAACCTACCCTTTCAATTGTCTTTCTTATTTTTTGTTTCATAATTATTTATTATTTAATTATACAGTTGTAGGGAGGAGTTTGTCAACTGATGTTGATGGCAGTAGCTTGCTACTGTTGTAGGATTACAATAGATGTGTTACATCTCGGATAAAAAAATAGTAGCGAATAGGGAAAGCCTGTGTTACAGTTGAGTTACGACACAAAACAGACAGGAGGCTATCCTACTCGCTATGAATAATATAACACAAACAATGAGGTTTAGGCAATCCCTAATTGAATATTCGTTAAAACATGGGGTAACAAAAGCAGCGATTAAATACCATACCAACCGGCAATATATCTATCGATGGAGAAAGCGTTACGACGGTACCTTGCAGTCGCTTTGCGACCGCTCACGCCGACCACACCATCATCCGAATCAGCATACCGACCAGGAACTGAAGCTTATTAAGGACATGCGTCGCCGCAATCCAAATGCAGGGCTAGTGGTATTTTGGGTGAAGCTGCGCCAGCGCGGGTATGGCAGATCCATCACAGGGCTTTACCGGGTGCTTTGAAAACAAGGCGAAATGGCAGTCAAGCCCCCCAATCCCAAGTACATACCAAAGCCTTATGAACTCATGTATTATCCGGGGCAAAGGGTTCAAGTAGATGTGAAGCATGTACCTTCTGCGTGCATCGTTGGCACAGCTCAGGGTGAAAAATACTACCAATATACCGCAATTGATGAATACTTTTATGCGACCCACAGTTTCTATTCCTTCAAGGATTTTAAGGCTCAACTGGCTGTTCACAGCCGTAACTATAACAACTTCCCTATGCGTCCGCTTAAATGGCAATCCCCTAAAAAAGTTCTCCTCGATTTTTTATCCCTCGGTGTAACATATCATTGACAAACCTACATTTATTTACTCCTATCTATGCCTAAAAAAGTTAAGGGTGTCCTCTAAGCTTTGCTTAATTGGTATCTGTGGTGACCAATTAAACTCATTTTTTGCTTTGCTCATATCAGCATAGGAAACAGGAATAGTATCGGCTTTTCTCTTGCTTTGGTCCTCATGAAGCGCAACTTTGCAGCTTGCAAAGGGGAAAACCATATCGGCAATCTCTTTTACTGAGTGACCTTTGCCGCTGCCGACATTATAAACCTCACCGCAGCGACCATTGAGCGCAAGTAGGCGGTATAGCTTTACGGCATCCCTTACATCAGTATAATCCCGTATAATGGAGGCATCTCCCACCCTTATCACTCCTTGGGCGAGCCCCTTTTCGGCGTTTGAAATCTGCTTGCAAATATCCAGTGCTTCGTAGCCGATTTGCTGGTAAGCTCCAATAAGGTTAAAGGTGCGTGTCATGACTATTTTTATATCATATGCTTGCTTGTATAGTGCGCCTAGCTGTTCTTGTGTATGCTTGCTGATTGCATAGGGGCTGTTAGGTCTTTGCGGAAAGTCCTCTGCTATTGGGCAGTTCTCTCTTTCTACTATGCCGTATTGCTCGCTTGTGCCTACAAGGAGAACAGTTGCGGATTTGCAGTGGCGTGCCACGCAGTTTAAAAGGTTAATAGTGCCTGCTACGTTAACGTCAAAGGTAAGGCTAGGCTTCATCCATGAGCAGGCGGTGGAGGAAACCCCTGCAATGTGGTAAATCACATCAGGGCAAACCCTTGCTACCACTCGCTCGAGATCGGGCATAGAAGTAGTGTCAGCACGGTAAACCCTTTTGACTGCCACTCCGTTATACTGCCCCTCATTTACAGTGCCGTAGACTTCGTCCCCCGAAGCCACAAGCCATTTGCTTAAATGCATACCAAGAAAGCTGTTTATTCCTATTAAAAGCGCTTTCATCCGTCAATACCTCCATATAAACTGCAAAATTTGCATCTATGAAGTCCTTACAACCCAATTATATCAGCAAATTGATAAATTTTCAACATTACAAGGTAATACTTTTAGTAATTGCAGTAATCGTACAGTTTAATACACAACTATACGCTTGACACCTATGAATTAGAGTGGCATAATTGCTTGTAAGGAAAAGCGTTGATTAAAGTCTACAAATAACTTAAAATATATATGAAATCAGGTATTTATAATGCCAGTTTTTAAAAAGCAAAGAAAGCTTATAAGCCCCACAAGAGTAATTGTATTGAGCTTTGCGCTTATTATTGCAGCGGGTACAATTTTGCTTTTACTGCCGTTTTCAACACGAGCAGGTCTAACCACCAACCTAAGCGATGCGCTGTTTACAGCCACCTCCGCTACCTGTGTGACAGGGCTTATAGTTGCCGATACATATCAGCATTGGACAGAATTTGGGCAGGTGGTAATAATTCTGCTTATTCAAATCGGTGGGCTTGGGCTTGTGACTTTGGTGGCGTTTTTCAACCTCCTGCTAGGGAAAAGGCTTGGACTACGTTCCATTCAAACCGCAACGGAATCCGTTGGCGGTGGGGGCTTTGATGACGCAGGGGCACTTGTCAAAAACGTAATAATGATGTCACTTATTTTTGAGGGCATTGGTGCGATGCTATTGGGATTTGTGTTCATCCCCGAATTTGGAGTAGAGGGCATATTCGTTTCGATTTTCATTGCCATTTCCGCCTTTTGCAATGCAGGCTTTGATATTTTAGGCAGAAGTCAAGAATATCTAAGTGTCACCGAATACAACAACAACCCCTACTTATTTTTAATAATTATGGCGCTTATAATATGCGGCGGACTTGGCTTTGTGGTATGGTATGACCTTAAAAACTACCGTAAAACACGCCGTATCACCCTTCATACGAGAATTGTACTGATAATGACCGGCATACTTATTGTGGGCGGTGCGGTGCTTGTATGGCTATTTGAGAGGAGTAACCCCGATACTATCGGCGATATGCCCCTTTGGCAACAGATTATAAACTCCTTCTTCCAATCCGTCACACTCAGAACGGCAGGCTTTAACTCCTTTGACCTTGCATCCATGCATGATACTACAAAGCTTGTTTCAAGCGGTCTTATGTTCATAGGTGCGGCCCCCGGTTCAACGGGGGGAGGCATTAAGGTCACGACTCTTGCAGTAATAATTTTCACAGTTATAAGTGTGCTTAAAAACCGAGAAGATACGCAGATGCTTGGCAGGAGAATCGTTAAAGCGGCGGTTTACCGCGCACTAGTGGTGTTTATTCTGTCCTCCTGTGTGGTAATGATAACTTCATCCGTAGTATTTTTCTCTGATATTACAAGCGTTAATGTGTCATCGATTGACGTAATATATGAGTCAACCTCCGCCTTTGCGACGGTGGGAAGCTCCGTTGGTATAACTGATGTTTCTACCCTTCTTGCGAGGTTGACATTGATATTCACAATGTTTATTGGGCGTGTGGGGCCTGTATCCCTTTTGCTCTCCATTGTTATAGGGCATAACGAGGTAAGCAATAATAAGAAAAATCAAGTTATTCCCGAGGGCAATATTATCATCGGATAGCTTTAGGAGGAAAAATGCATTTTGAGGTAATTGGCAGCAAGATAAGTGTTGCAGTGGATAAGGTTCATCGCTTTGGTACGGACGCATTCCTGCTTGCGGATTTTGCAGGATATAATAAACATGATACAGTATGCGATTTAGGCACAGGTTGTGGGATTATCCCACTGATTATGTGCAAGGACCCTGAAAAAACCCCTGCTAAAATATATGGAGTGGATATTCAGCCTGAAGCAATCGAGCTTTTAGAGCAAAGTGTTGCCCACTGCAAGCTTGAGGGGAAAATAACGCCTATTTGTGCGGATTTGCGAAACTCCATTGAGGGTATTCCAAACGCTCTCACCCTTGTTACCTGCAATCCCCCTTACAAAAGGGCAGGCAGCGGCATTTTGCCGCCAAATCCTGCCGACCAAATTGCAAGGCATGAGGTAATGTGTAACGCTGACGATGTATGCAAGGCGGCAAAAAGGCTGCTGCGCTTTGGCGGTAGGCTATGTATATGCCAGCGACCAGAGCGTTTAGCGGATATGATAAGCGCAATGAGGGGCGCAGGTATTGAGCCTAGAAGGCTTAGAATGGTGTCAAAAACGCCTCAAACTGAGCCGTGGCTGTTTTTGCTTGAAGGCGTAATGGGGGGCAAACCTTTTATGAGGATTTTGCCGCATTTATATATTGAGGACGGCGAGAATAGCGGAATTTATAGCGAGGAGCTAAGAAACATTTATGGACAACCAGAGTAAAGGCAAGCTTTTTGTGGTAGGCACTCCCATCGGCAATTTAGGGGATATGACCTCAAGGGCAATCAAAACCCTATCCGAGGTTGATTTTATCGCCGCGGAGGATACTCGTGTCACCGCAAAACTTTTGCACCACTTTGACATTGCAAAACCTATGATAAGCTACTTTGAGCACAACATAAGGGAGCGCGGCGAAGAAATCCTTGCTCGTATTTTGGGCGGCGAAAGCTGCGCCATTGTCACC
>CAZLMF010000084.1:0-6652 GCA_964560565.1 uncultured Oscillospiraceae bacterium | reverse complement strand
ACATAATTTTGTACGCCTTATGTTTATTTGGAGGTAATTTATATGAATGAGTTTAATAATGATGGGTATAATCCCGAGCAACCACAACAGCCACAACAGCCACAACAGCCACAGGGGTTTGAGCAGCAACCACAGCAGCAATACTATGCTCCTCAGCAGCCACAACAACAGCAGTACTATGGGCAGATTCCTCAGCCTGCATATGCTTTTGGCCCTGAGATACCTCAGAAAAAGAGCAAGGTACCTTTTATAATTCTAATGGTTGCCATTGGCTTAGTTGCGGTTGCAGGAATAATGGCAGCATTATATTTCTTTGTTCCAAGCCTAAAGAACTCTATCAACCAATTGGTTTTAAGTCCGCAACAGTATTATGGATGGGTTGAAAGAAACACACTTGCTTCTTACGAGGGGGAAGTGGTTCCTGCTGGTTTTGCTGCTATTGACGAGAAATCCGAGTTTGCTTATGACGCAAGTGTAACTTTAACACTTGGTGATGCACTTGGCATTGAAGTTGATGATATAGGGGTTGATATTACCTCGAATTGCATGGGCGGCATCGTTGAGCAGACCATAGCGTTTAAGCTAGGTGGCACTCGGATGATATCGATTGATGCGTTTTACAATACAGGTGATGATGCAGTTTATATCAAAATTCCTGAGCTATCTGAAGATTATCTTTCAGTTGAAATTAAGGAATACCTCGAGGATGTAGGAGTTGAGGAAAGTGAACTTGACGAAAAGCAGCTTAAAGAGGCGTTTGACCGATACATAAAGATTATCCTTGATAATATAGGCGACGTTGAAAAGTCAAGCACGACAGTAAGCTTTGGCTCTGCTAGAATAGATGCTACAGCCCTTAAAATTAATCTTACTAAAGGCAATTTGGTTGATTTAATTGATAAGCTTATTGCACAGGTAATTGATGACAAAAATGCTGGCGACCCTGTTATTTCTGCCCTTTTAGCAGAAGTTTCAGATGCTGACCTAAATGAAATTAAACAGGAGATTGCTGACACCAAAAAGGAAATTGAAGCAGACAACGATCAAGATTATGCATTGGGCAGCATGACAGTATATGTTGACTCAAATGGACTTATAGTTGGACGCGATATAATAATAAAGGATGATACGGAGTCAGTATCCGTTAGTTATAGAATACCTCCTAAAGGCGTTAATGGAGCAGCTAGTATTTTAGCTTCTGTTGGCGATCAGCAGTTTGAACTTACAATGGAAATTGCAAAGTCACCATATAAGTTTTTAGCTACACTTAACGGTGCAGAGCTTGCAATGCTACAGGTAAGCTTTAAGGAAGTTGAACCAACACCTGTTGAAAAGATTTCTCCAACAGATGCATACTCAATGACAGATGAGATGGAACTTGCTGAATATATATCAAGAGTTGACATGGACGCACTCAATAAAGTAATTGAGAGGTTTGGTTTTGGCGCAGGCGATGGCATTATAGATGATGATGATGATGATGATTTTGACGATGATTTTGACGATGATGACGACATTGACATTGAAACACCTGACTACATGCAGGACTTCTACGATGAGGGCGAAATATTTGATGAACCATACGACTTCTTAGACGAAAACTTCGACTGGGACGCTTATTGGGATGATTATGATAAGTTTGCGGAAGAGTATTGGGCAGCTCGTGGATTGTACACAGATGAATATAATACAGCTTATGATGAATTTGACGAGCAGTTTGACTTCTCTGACGATGATTTCGATTGGGATGCTTACTGGATATTAGAGGACGAATTTATCGGTGCATGGATAGAAGCATATGAAAAAGGTGAAGTTGGCGGCAACTCCGATGTAAATACCACTGATATGAGCCAATTTGCATATGATTACTATGCTGCGGTAAGAGCATTTGACGAGGATTTTGACTTAACTTACGATGGCGCTGCCGAAGATATTAACGCTGCTTATGTTCAAGCTTATAGTGAGTTTGACGTTGCATGGCTTGAAGCAAATCCTGATGGCGAAGAGTATTGGTACCTTACCCATTCGGATGAATATCTTGAAGCGTTAGAAATATTCGACGCACAATTCGATTTTAGTGACCCGAATTTCGATTACGACGCATATATGGACGATCTAGTTAGGTTTGACATTGATTGGGTTTCATAAAGTAGTGTAGTAAAAAGAAAAGGCCCGCCGCATTTAATGCGGCGGGCTGCTTTTGTTAGTGAATAAATTAAAGTAAGGACTTAGGGTCATAGCCGGGCTTAATGAAGAGGTGTTCTTCCTTGTCGGTTATTTCCTGCTTAAAAATATCCTGCCACTGCTGTGGGGTATAATCCTCAATGGCAACCGATACATGGGATTCGCCGCAGTTAAGGCTCTCCATAAGCGATTTTTGCAAAGTACGAGCAAGTCTTTCCTTTTGCTCATCGGTGCGTCCTTTAAGCATTTTTACTGATATATGAGGCATATATTTACCCTCCTCTTTTTAATATAATACTATTGTAGCATTTATTGAAGTAGGATGTAAAGTATAATTGAATTTTATATGCTCTGAAATTATGTAAGCCTGCAACCTTCATTTATGTAGGTTACAGGCTTTCGTACTATTCTAGGTGATAATTCACCTGTGCCCATGAGGTGGTCTATGGGAAGGGGGATGACCTGGGCGACCGGGTCTTGCCGGAGGAGTTCCTGGAGGGAAAATCGGAAATATGGGGAAAAGAGGGGGGCTTGGTCGCCGAGGTCTACGGGGGCACCGATTACAACCTCTGCGGTTAGGAAATGGACCAAAGAAAAACATAATACACAACCTCCTGATTGCATAATATGTGGGATTGTGATAGTATGTGACTTTTATTTCAAATTAAGGACGTAAACAAAACACAGGGAGGCTATTGCCTCCCTGTGAGCGTATGTAGTTTGAAGTGAGTGTTAGACTACTCCTTTTCCCACTCATCAAATGCTGCCATAACCATGTCGTATGTTTCGTAGGAAACATCAGCAAGCTTGCCCTTGCCGCCGTAGACACTCTCAGCTGCGCTAAAGCCACGCTGGAATGCTTTCTTAAGTGTAGATATGTTGGATTTGTCGCTGTTGGAAATGGCTTTTGCAAAGTCGATGATACGCTTTGCAACATTGGTTGATGACCATGGATCGTCGTAATTAGACTCTTCTATTCCATCCACAAGCCCTGTGCCGGACAAAATATCAAGCGCTTCTGATGATGGAATATCAAGCAATTCAAGGTCGGTAGTTTTTCTTCCTTCGTTTTGCTTGCCAAGCATTGAGTGTATTAAACGCTTGAAGTTGTTAATCTGCTCGTTGGCATATCTCACAGTGTTTCTTACCTCTCCGACGTCTTGGTATTTATTTTTGACGTCTTTGGTGTAAGCGGGAGTGTATGCTAGCTCAGAACGCACAAACTTATCGTTGTTATCACTGGCAATGGCTGTGTTTTCCTTTTGGCTTGCTTCTACCTCCTTGGACTTCGACGCTGTGTTTTGGTTGTAGGAAGGGAGATCAGCGATTTTATTGATGTTCATGGATGTACCTCCTTGTAAATTATTCTTGAGTACCATGCAAATTGCTTCCAATGCTATTCGCGAAATCCTCATAAACAAACGGCTCATTAAATTTTATGAGAATAATTATAGCTACTCATAATGTATATCGACAAAGATTAAAAAAACTTTAGGAAAATTATAATTATTTTTCACAAAATTTTATTATATCTATTGACGTTCTACTGAATCTGATGTATAGTTATCTATGTAAGTAACTAACCTAAATAAAATCTTAATTTTTCCTTAAGGTTATATGCAAGCCAAAGATGATATGGTAAAATGAGTTAAAGGAGTGAGGACCAATGTCTATTTCAGTTCAAAATCTAGTCAAGCGTTTTGGAGATTATACCGCTGTTGATAACCTGAGCTTTGAGGTTTTAAAGCCAGGTGTATTTGCGCTATTAGGAACTAACGGCGCAGGTAAGACTACTGCTATTCGCATGATTTTGGGCATGCTCTCTAAAGAGGGCGGGACTGCACAGTGGGAAGGGAAGCCAATTGGCGACCAAACTGCTAATATTGGCTATCTAGCAGAGGAAAGGGGCTTATATCCAAAGGTGCTTGTAATGGATCAGCTTATGTATTTTGCTGAGCTTAAGGGTATGAGCAGAGATGCTGCTGCTAAAAGTATAAAATATTGGTTGGAAAGACTTAATGTAGGAGACAATGCGCAGAAACGCGCAGAACAGCTTTCAAAGGGAAATCAACAGAAAATCCAACTTGTAACAGCATTACTGGCTGATCCTAAGCTGCTGATTCTTGATGAGCCTCTTAGCGGACTTGACCCTGTTAACTCCGACTTATTCCGCTCAGTTATCAAAGAGGAAGTTGCAAAAGGCAAGCACATTATAATGTCAAGTCATCAAATGGCTACAGTTGAGGAATTTTGCGATGATTTGGTTATACTTGATAAGGGCAAGACCATAGTTAAAGGCAACCTAAATGAGATTAAAAAGGGTTATGGCAGAGTAAAATTAAGCGTAAAATCCGATGATGATATTATGCCCTTAGTGCAAAGTATGGGACTAGAAGTCGTCAATAAGACTCCTGCTGAAACTCAGCTTAAGGTAACAAATGAAACTCAGGCAAAGGATTTCCTTGCTAAAATGCTCGAAAACGGAATGTCCATAGTTAAGTTTGAGCTTAGGGAACCCTCACTCCATGAAATTTTTGTTGAAACGGTAGGAGGTGCTCGTGATGAATTCTAACACTAGAGGTTTATATAAGATATTTAAGTTCACTCTTGCGCAACAGATTAAGTCAAAGTCATTCAAAGTGGCTACCATTGTAATTGCTATTATCTGTGCAATTCTTGCGGCACTTTCCAATATTATTCCTGCTATAACATCTAAGGATGATGGTGGGATTGGCGGCGGTGGCGTAGGCGAAGTTGAAGCATTGCCTTTTTCTAAAGTGTACATCCTTGATGAGACAGGGCTAGGCATTGATGTTGTCGGTGCGCTAAAGCAAGCCTTTAACATTCAAGTAGAGACTACAACCGATGAGAAAGGGACTATTGATAAGCTCATTGACACTACCTCAAGCGAGGTGCTTATAACAATTAAGTCCGATGAAGCAAAGGCGGTTTCCGCAATTGCTTACAGACCTGCCGATGACACACTCACAAGCTCAAGTGATGTTGATATGCTCCTGTCCGTTGTGTCGAGCACAGTTTACACAGGTAGGCTTGTAAACTCTGGAGTAGCTGCGGAGGATATATACCCACTTACAAGCGATGTTTCAACTACATCTGTTTTAGCTGGCGAGGAAGTCCGTACAATGTTCCAGATAATCGTTGAGATGGTTCTACCCATGGTGGTAAGTATACTTTTGTTTTACATGATTTTCATGTATGGTACATTCGTATCTCAGTCAATAGTAAACGAAAAATCCTCCCGTGTTATGGAGTTACTACTGACTTCGGTTAAGCCATTTGCGGTTGTGGCAGGCAAGGTGTGCGCAATGGGACTTGTTGCAATAACTCAGTTTGCGATCTTCATTGCCGCTGCACTTCTTGGCTTTTACGGCAGCTCCACGCTTTCAACAGAGCTTATTAACAGTAGTTATAAAGCAATTAACTTAGGAGAAATTGTTAACTCGTTCAGCCCTGCAAGTGGCTTGATGATACTGGTTATCTTCATCTTGGGATTTGCACTTTACGCTACCGTAAGCGCTCTTTGCGGCTCAACCATTAGTCGTGCAGAGGAAATTCAACAGGCAAATATGCCGGTATCGCTTATGGGAATGGTTGGTTTCTACCTTGCATATTTCGCACCAACATTCGGCGAGGCTTCAGGCTCAGGCACTCTTGATATGGTTGCAATGCTTTGCCCGCTTTCATCGCCTTTTTACCTACCCGGTAAGCTGCTTTTAGGTGATGTTGATCCGCTAATGTTTGTATTATCAATGGCGATATTGGTTATATCAATATTGCTTGTATTGATGTTTACCGCAAAGGTATACTCAACAACAATACTTCATACAGGTAATAGACTGAAGATTAAAGACTTATTTGCAATAGCAAAGAACAAATAGAAGGAAAACAACATAAGCAATTTGACATGAATACTACTATTATTGCATGAAGGGTAATAAATAGCCGACATGTAGGGAGAACGTACTGTGTTTACAGTATTTTAGCACACAAAAAAGCGGAAGCCATATGGCGTCCGCTTTAAGTGCTTAATTATTGCTGTTTACTTCTTAAGGAATGCATTGTATGAATCAATTTCTGATTGGATAGCACTCTCATACTTGCCTCTAATAGCAGTCCATGTATCAGTAGCCTCCACATTAAGACCAACCGCATACATCTCATGCATATTATCTCTAATTTCTTGGGAGAATACGGAGTCCTCATTAGGAGCGATATCCGGTGGTGTTCCGCCAAGCACAAGCTCAGCAAGCTTATCCTGATAATCAGCCCATGCTACGCTGTGGCGCGTTTTGTGAAGTATGCACAATGAAACTTTTTTTGATAACTTAGTTTGCGATATTCATTAACCTTATATTTCTTCTTTTTACAGCAGTTCTACGCTTTCGACAGAGTTTTTTATTAATAGTAATATTGGTTATAATAATATTGCTTGTACGGATGTTTACCG
>CAZLMF010000083.1:0-6877 GCA_964560565.1 uncultured Oscillospiraceae bacterium | reverse complement strand
AGATAATGGACCAGTCAAAGTTTGAGCTTAGCACAGCAGTCGGCAATGTCAACAGCATAATAGACAAGCTTTCTGCGCTAAACGTGCAAATCAAGGACGAGTACAACCGCTCAGGCAGCGAGGATGGCTACATAATAGACCCTATGACTTATGGCCCTAACGAGCTGCTCGACTCAAGAAATATGCTCCTTGATGAGCTGTCCCAATACATAGACATTGAAGTTGCTAACAATATTGACGGCACAGTAAAGGTCACAGCAGGTGGCTCGGCGGTCATAGTTGACGGCACAACCGTCACAAAAAAGATTAAAGAGCTTTCAGACCCAATTGCACTTACCTTTGAGGATGATGACACTATTGTCCCTCTAAATGATGGTATGCTAAAGGGCTACATTGAAATGATAAACGGCAATGGCATATATGCCGATGCCGCAGCAGGGCAGACGGATTTATACGGCATACCTTACTACAAGAGCGTTATAGATACCTTTGCACAAACCTTTGCAAAGGCTTTTAACGAAGAAAACGGAGCAATCGACTCCACGGGCGCTGATTTAGATCCGAACAAGCTTATGTTCGAGGCGATAGATGATACAAAGCCTATATCCGCATCAAACATAAAGGTTTCCACTGCATGGCAGGCGGATGCGCTGATGATTTCAAAAGTAAACGGCGAATATTTATATAAAGACAAGCCGGTTGCAGTTTCTCAGTCCTTCACATGGGAGTTTGCGGATCCAAACTCACCACTTCCCACAGGTTGGGATTATGACCAAGTAACAGAAGCTTATACCCCTCCTAATACCGAAGAATGGGAAGCAGATGCCAACTCGCCGATAGGGTGGAAGCCCAAAGACGAAAACTCACTTTTTGAGAAAAGCTCCGCTGGGGTATGGGTTTCTAAAACCGCCCTGCCTTCACAGTGGGTAAAATCCGAAACAGAGTATGTCACCAAAACAACCCTTGACAACTCTCAGCTGCTTAAACTACTTGGTGTGTTTGATAAGAAAATGAACTTCGGACCAGAGGGTGAATTCAAAGGCACAATGGATAGCTACATAGACTTTTACACCAACCGCTTAGGCCAGCAAACTGAGTTTGCTATCAGCCAATATGAAACCTCGGGCATAATGGTTAACAATATCCTTTCGAGCCGTGACAGCACCTCATCGGTTTCAATGGACGAAGAGGGCATAAATATGCTCAACTATCAGAAATGGCTCAATGCTTCCTCAAGAATGATGACCACCCTTGACGAGGCACTTGATATGATAATTAATCAAATGGGCATTGTAGGCAGATAAACGCTTTAAAACAGGGGGAATTATAAATGAGAGTTACTCAAAATGCACTGACCAGACAATATAACAAAACACTTAACTCAAACCTTGACAAAATGAACAAGGTTAATAAAAAGATTATCTCACATCGCAAGTTTGACCGCGCATCTGAGGATTCAATCGGTGCGGCAAAGGCGCTAAATGTCAGACGCAGCCTTGCTAAGATTGACATGTATGAAAATAACCTCAAATCCGCAGAAAGTGTGCTGTCTGCCGCTGAAAAAGTTATGATGAACGCAAGCTCAATCACCCAATCAGCCACAGAAGCAATCATATATGGTTCAAACTCCACACAGGGGGATAGCGAGCGCACGATTATAGCAGGCAATCTTAGAAACCTTGCAAATGAACTGCTAAAGGAGCTTAATGCAGATTTTGCAGGTCGTTCACTTTTTGGAGGCACTTATAACGACGCTGCTCCCTTTGAAATAAAGGAAGACAAGCTCTATTTCAACGGTAAGGCTATTGATGATGCGGCAGATTTATCTGACCTACCCGGAACAAAGGACGTTTACGTTGACATCGGGCTTGATATAAGAATTGACGGCGCTGGGAATGTCGATGACCAGACTGCGCTAAAGGTTTCAATTAACGGCGCTGAAGCGATTGGCTGGGGCAAGGATGCTGATGGTGACCCTAAAAACCTTGTATCGCTTATTTTGCTTGCAGCGCAGGCGCTTGAAAGCGGTGACTCCAAAGCGGCAATGAAATACAACGATAAAATTGAAACCTCAAACTCAAATGTCTTAAATGCAGTTGCAGACATAGGCAATAGGAGCGAATTTATTGATTTTAACCTAACGAGAATAGAAGCAAACCGCTTCTCCCTCAAGGAAACTCAAAACGATATAGAGGGCGCAGATGTCGCGGAGGAGATAACGAACTACAAGACAATGGAGCTTGCGTATAACGCTACGCTTCAGATGGGTTCAGCTCTCATTCCGCCTAGCATATTCGATTATATAAGATAATTTTT
The DNA here is from genome assembly GCA_964560565.1 of uncultured Oscillospiraceae bacterium. Taxonomy (GTDB): domain Bacteria; phylum Bacillota; class Clostridia; order Oscillospirales; family Ruminococcaceae; genus CAZLMF01. The sequence continues at coordinate 4,561 of CAZLMF010000083.1, read as the reverse complement.
AAGCGCATTAATTATGGAGGTTGACATGGAACAGCTACTGAGTATAACAACAACGCCGATACAAATTGAAGTTAATATCAGCAACGCTCGCTTAGATCAGAGCACAGAGCTTCCAAGTGTGGAGATTTCCCGGGAACGGGGAGGCTACACTATGAAGGCGGAGCCTATCCGTGTCAACATTGATACCTTTGAAATCAGGCAGGAAACAGGGCTGAAAACTGATGCTACCATTACCAAGGAGCTTGCAAACGAAGGGATGAAAATCGCCTATGAAGGCACTGCAAGAGTTGTAAATGAGGGCAATGCGCTTGCTGAGATTCACAACAATGTGCGCCCCTCCGATATTGCAAAGCAAAGAAGCATTGAAAGCTTCAAGGTTGAAACAGTGATGGACTTTATTCCTAAGTCCCGTCCGGATATTTCGTGGGATGGGGGAACAATAAGCTTAAACTACCAAACAGATAAGCTGAATTTTGAATGGGATGTATTTGACAAGGCAAGCTTTGAGTTTGTGCCTCCCTCAATCCATTTTACAGTTACAGAAAGACCAAAGGTTGAAATAGAATACCTTGGTGGGCCTATATATGTCCCCCCAAGCGCAGATCCTAACTATAAGGGCTCGAAGCTCGACATAAAAGGCTAACACAAGAACTGAAAGGAAGGCAAAACACATGAACGGTGTCGTGTCAAGTGAAAATATAATTACAATTCAAAGCCGTGATTTTGGCGAAGTTAAAGTCAGTGCTGATGAGATTATCACATTTCCAAACGGGTTATTTGCTTTCGAGGATTTAACTGAATATGTGCTAATCTCTCCTCTAGGTGATAACGAATACCCCATGTGGCTGCAATCCACCCAAAGCACTAAGCCGTGCTTTATAGTGTTTGATTCCGCAGCGCTTGTGCCGGGGTATAATCCTTCCCTTACTAACAACGAATACGAAATGTTAAAGATAGAAGAAAACACAGTGATTAAGTACCTTGTAATTGCCGTTGTGCATGAGGACCATCTGAAAACAACAGTAAATCTGAAATGCCCAATCGTAATAAACACCGAGCGAAGAATTGCCGCACAGGTAATTCTCACTGAGGATTATTCCTTTAGGCAACCCATATTTGAAACCGAAAAGGGGGCATAATATGCTTGTCGTAACAAGAAAAACTGATGAAAGCATTATTATCGCCGAAAATATTGAGGTAACTGTCCTTGAGATAACTAGGGACAGAGTGAAGATTGGTATTTCTGCCCCTAAGGATGTTAAAATCATCAGAAATGAGCTTATTAACGCACAAAAGCTAAATGAAGAAGCATCTATGGTGCCTTCAGCAAATGCGATTTCTAAGCTGCTTAACAAAACCGACGACAGATAATAGAAAGGACTGATTTAAATGGCAGTAGGTTCAGCATCAAACTCCCCAATTAGATTAAGCGGGATGAATTCCACATTTGATACAGAAGCAATTGTAAAAGCGATGTCGCTTAATACAAAGTATAAGATAGATAGCAATCAGCAAAAAATGCAGACTATCAAGTGGAAACAGGAGGCTTATCGCGGAGTAATCACAAAGCTTAACGACCTCCAAACCAAGTTTTTCAATGTAACAAGCTCATCAAACCTCAAGTCAAGAAGCTTATACAACACCTTTGCTGCAACTTCATCAAGCTCTGCTGTTACCGCTAATGCTTTCAGCTCCGCTATTGAAGGTACATATACTTTAAACGTAGATAAAATTGCTACTGCAGCAAAAATCTCGTCTGAAAGTGCTTTGACAGGCAGAATTGAGCTTAACTTCACAGAGGGCGACACAGCCGAGAAAACCGTTGATATTACACTTGGCAGTGACAAGCGCAGCTTTACCTACACAGATAAAGCTGATCTTAACGCACAGCTTGCTAAAGCATTTGGCACATCCGTTGAAGGCGGCGCAAGAGTGTACATAGACGGCAATGACAACCTCCTTGCAACAGGCAACAGCACCCTTGTGGTTACAGATAAGAACAATATCATTGTAAACGGCACTGTATCTAATAAAATCACTACCACAAGTGAGTTGTCGCAACTAAACTTCAACACTCCACTTGTGGGGGATAAGTTCGAGTTCTCTGTAAACGGCGTTGACTTTAGCTTTGACTCAAGCACTACTCTAGGTAGGGTAATGAGCGAGGTTAACTCCTCATCAGCAGGGGTTAAGATGACGTTTTCCTCTGTTAGCAACACATTTACAATGACCGCAAACCAAACAGGTGGCGGTGACAATATTCGTCTTGAGCAAACTCAAGGCAACATACTTTCAATGCTTTTCGGAGTTGAGGGTTCGCAGAATGTTACCTCAAAGTCGATAAATAGCGACACCATTGCTTCCACAGCAGTTGATGTTTCAACCTTTAACAAGAATGATTTCCTAGGAAAGTCTTTTATTCTGAATGTGGGCGGCACTGATGTTGAAATCGCCATAGATTCTGACGCTAAGCTTACGAGCTTTTCCGATGTTGCGGCGCATATCAACACTAAGATTAAGGACGCTAAGCTAGATAGCGATATAAAGCTATCAGTAGAAACTAAGACTGATGCTGATACAAACGTGACAAGTTCCGTTTTAAGCTTTACAATCGCCGATAAAACAAAGGTTACTCTTGCAGGTGACGATGATGGCGCTATGGCAGCCCTTGGGTTTGGTGTTGGCGCAACTAATGCTGAAACCACCACAAACACTACTATCGCAGATGCTTTTGGCGTTTCAAGCTCAGGGACAATAACCATCGGCGCTCATACTATGGCAATTGATGGAAGCACCACTGTTGAAGATCTTATGAATGAATTTGCTGGCTTTGGCTTTGCTTTTGATGAGAACTCAGGAAGATTCGCTCTTGCAGGTGGGGACTTTAGCAGCACAGGCAGCGGCTCATTACTAATGCAAAACTTGCTTGGAACTTCCAGCTACTCCGCCGCAGCTACAAACTCCGTCACCCTCGGCTCAAACGCAAAATTCACCATAAACGGCGAGCAAATTGAGGATGCAAGCAACACTTTCGTATATAGCGGTATATCCCTAACTATGACTAAAGCCGCAGAGGGACAGGGCGATATCACAGTTGGCGTTAATCGCACAGGGGATACGGCATTCGATTCAATTAAGTCGTTCGTTGAGGCATACAATACCCTATTAAACGACCTTAACACCGAAATTAGCAAAAAGCCCGATTCAAAATACACTCCTCTTACCGATGAAATGAAGGAGGGTATGAGCGAGTCCGAGATTGAAAAGTGGGAGAAGGTTGCCAAGGAAGGGCTTCTCTACTCAGATGATACAATAGAGAAGATTCTCTCAAGCATGCGCACTGCCATTAATAAGAGCGTAAACGGCTTGTCGCTTTCACAGATAGGCATTTCTGTTTCTTCCGCATGGACTGATAAGGGCAAGCTCGAAATTGACGACGCTAAGCTAAGGGCAGCTCTAATGGAAAAGCCAGATGCAGTAGCAGAGCTTTTCACAAACGCCGAGGATGGGCTTGCAGTTCAGGTTGACAACATAATCACCAAGGCTACAAAATCCACCGGTGTATATGAGGATAAGGGCACCCTAGTTCAAATTGCAGGCCTTGCAACAGGAACATCCGCCCTTGAAAACAAGCTTACTAAGCAGCTTGCTGCGTTCCAAAAGATTGTTGATACCTTGAAGGAGCGCTATGAAAACGAGCAGGACAAATACTGGAGGCAGTTCACCGCTATGGAAACTGCACTATCCTCCCTCAACAGCCAAAGCAGTTATCTGACCTCAATGTTCTCAAGCATGTAAGTAAAGTAAAGCAACAATGTATCAATAATAAGGAGATGTTAATATGCAGGCTAACGCATATCAGCAATATAAGCAGCAATCGGTAACCACAATGACACCTATGGAAATTATCCTTAAACTTTACGGCGAAACAGAAAAGGAAATTACCAGGGCAATGCTTGCAATAGATGCAGGCTCGATCCCCACCGCTAACACTGCTATCATTAAGGCACAAAACATTATTAACACTCTGAGAAATGCCCTTGATATGAAGTTTGAGGTTTCGGCAAACCTATCTTCAATGTATGATTATTTCCTTGAAAGGCTCGTTGGAGCAAACCTTAAAAAGGACAAGGCAATTCTTGAAGAAATCCTTCCGATGATTACCGAGCTTCGAGAAACTTTCACACAAATAAACAGGTTGCCAAAGGCTCATTAGCATAAGCACCCTGAGAAAGGGAGGCAAAACAGATGAAAAAAAGTGAGCTTATGGCGATGATTAAGCTTATTAGCTCCAATGCTGAGCTTTTAAATGAATATGATGAGCTGACGGACCATATGATTTCCGCTGATTTAGAGGCAATTCAACAGGTACTGCTAAAAAGGCAAAGCCTACTAGATGAGATTGATATTAACCGCAAAAAGACCTCAGAGATAGTGGACAGGCAAAGTGAGCAGGAAAAAACCCTGCTAAACTCCCTTTTGCAAGGGGCAGCCTCTGAAAGCAATCTAACAAGTCCAGAAATGCGTGAGCTTTACACAAAGCTTCGCACCATGCGCAGTG
>CAZLMF010000082.1:5069-6936 GCA_964560565.1 uncultured Oscillospiraceae bacterium | reverse complement strand
TTCGCTTATATACTCGCTTAGATACTGATATAGTTGGTCGAAGGTGGTCGGTATACCTGTATACGGCTCTTCATCGTCAAGTCCTGGGATTAAGTCACTGATATTAGAATCAACGGATGTGGTGTTTGGGTCGTCAACAACATAGTTGAAAAAGTTGCCCCAGTTTTGGAATGACTGCCTGATAAGCTGATACTTTTGCTCGTCAATATTGGATGACGCATATAAAAGCACAAAGAAAGTGAGGAGAAGTGTCACCATATCCGCATATGTATCAAGCCAGTTGCCGCCAACAGCATCATCTCTCTTACTTCTGCGTGCCACTTATATCACTCCTTTGTTTATTCTCTCACTTAACTAGTATTTTATCATAAAAAGCTCTCTTTGGCTATATATTTCGAGGAATATCTTTTTTTGAAGCAATTTGTCGGTTTTAGCTAATCACTTGCCCTGTTCTTATGCTTTTTGGAGTTTAGTTCCTTCTGTGATAGCATAAACTCAAGCTTTTCTTCTATATTGCGTGGGTTTGCGCCTGATTGAATAGCAAGTACACCCTCAACAGTTATGTTCATGCATAACATTTCTTCCTCGTGAAGCGCTTTAAGACGCGAGCTTACAGGAGAAAATATGATGTTTGCAAGGAATGAGCCGTAAAAGGTCGTAATGAGCGCAACTGCCATACCTTGACCGAGGTTGTCAGGATTTGAATCAAGGTCTGCAAGCATATTGATTAGACCAATCAACGTACCCAACATACCAAACGCAGGCGCAAGCTGTGCGCCACGGTCGAAGAATTCACGGTTTTGGCTATGCCTTTCATCGGTGAAGTCTAAGGCATCATCGAGCATCTTGCGTACCTTTTCGGCGTCATTTGCATCAACGATAAGCATAAGGCTTGACTTCATAAAAGGATCGGGGCAGTTGTTTGCGCTGTCCTCAAGGGCAAGCAATCCCTTGCTTCTTGCAATCTTTGCATAATCGACGATAAGGTTAATCTTTTCTCTCGGCTTATACTTTGGAGGGAAAAATGCAAGAGCAATAAGCTTTGGCGTTTTTTTTACAACTGACCACGGTATGCTTATCAAAAGCGCACCAATAGTGCCTCCAACTGTGATAGCGATACTTGCAGGTTCCAAAAAGTTTCTTGCTTCGCCGCCATCTAACATTCCGAAGATTACAAGTCCCACCGCTGCCAAAAGTCCAATTAAACCGGAAATATTCATAAGTTTCCTCCCTGTTGAGATATTTGTGCTATATATTGCCGCCATCCTGGCGTGCTTATCTCAAAACTTTTTTGCTAAGTTATATCTTTTACTTCAGCTTGTTGTTAGAGCGAATTTTGCGATTGAAATCATGTATTTTCTTCATTATATCATCAAGCTTTTCCTTGACAATATAGGAATGTCCGTTATGAAGGGTGATTATGGTGTCTGGGGTTTCCTCGATTAGCTCTACAAGGGCTTCGTTTAATATGATTTGTGAGCCGTCTAGTCTTGTTAGGGTAATCATTTTCCACTCCTTCTGTCACCAAATCGGTGACTTCTGCGAAATTTCGACCTCTGAACATGAAATTCTCACTAAAGGAAGCCTATATCTTTAGCTATATAGGCTTCCAACAGTGATTAAAGCATTATCTCTTAAGATTTACAAGTTCCTCGAGCATGGAGTCGGAGGTTGTGATAATTCTTGAGTTTGCCTGGAATCCACGCTGAGTGATAATCATATCGGTAAATTCCTGTGAAAGGTCAACGTTTGACATCTCAAGGGCGTTTGTCACAAGCGCGCCCGAACCGTCAAAGCTTGGAGCTGCAATTTTAACTTCGCCTGATGCCTCAGTAGCGGAGAAGTTTGTGCCGCCTGATGCAAGCAG